>JAQTLG010000129.1 GCA_028715025.1 Dehalococcoidia bacterium
TCAGTGGTGACCTCGGAGAAAGCCCGGATGGAGCTGGGCTACAAACCGCGCTCGGTACAGGAATCGATCTGTGATTCCGTGGCCTGGTTCAGACAGTATCTGACGCCGGCCCAACTGGCGCCGGTTGTCAGGCGGGTATAGAACAGCGCCGTCCCGATTTCACAGCTGAAATCCACATATTGTCCCGACCGGCCCTATCCTCTGCCGCTGCTGCCGCACGTCCCTGCATACGTTGATAGTCATACGTTATTGGTGTATATTAGTTAGCGATTTGCAGATATGCCCGCAGGCAGGGCTGCTTTAAGGAGGCGAGATGGCTGAAGATTATGCGGAGAAGAGTTTCTGGCTGGGTAACTCCGGGGCCTATCAGGAAAGTCCACTACTGGTAAACGACATCAAATGTGACGTGGCGGTGGTTGGAGGTGGATTTGCAGGCATTGCAACTGCCTATTATCTGAAAAAAGCACAGCCTTCGCTCAGAGTCGTTGTGCTGGAGGGATGGGTTATCGGGTGGGGCGCGTCCGGACGCAACGCCGGCTTCGCTATGACGACCTTCGGATTGCAGATGTCCATCACCAAGATGCTCTTCGGAGAGGAGAAGACCAGGCAATCGCATCGCTATATGGAGAGGGCGGTCGATATCGTGGGAGAGCTGGTGGCGGAGCACAAGCTTGATTGCGACTACGAGAGGCCCGGCTTCCTGCGCATCGCCACCACTCCAGCCTATGTAAAGCGTATTAGTGAAGAGGTACACCTGGTTAAACAGCTGGGCCTGACGGGGGTGGACTGGATAGAGGCGGACGAGGTGCAGAAACGCGTAAAGTCACCGCTCTACATGGGGGCCTGGTGGGAGCCGCGTTGCGCCCTGGTCAATCCCGCCAAGCTGGCGCGCGAGATGAAGCGCGTGGCGGTGAAGTTCGGCGCCGAGGTCTATGAACGCACGCCGGTAATGGAGATAAAACGCTCCACACAGGGCTTCACAATTAAAACACCCAGGGCTACGGTGAGTGCGGGCAAGCTGGTGCTGGCGACCAACGCTTACTCGCTGGCCATACCGGAACTGAATGCCATGCAGCAGCCGGTCTGGACCTATATCGTCCTCACGGAGCCGCTGAGCAAAACTCAACTCGACGATATGGGATGGCAGGGCCGTGAGGGCATCGAGGACTATCGCAACATGGTGCATTACTACCGGCTGACGGCGGATAACCGCCTGCTGATGGGGGGTCGGGATATCGCGTTGACCTATGGCGCCAACATGGAGAAAGACTTGAATCCGAAGATATTCGCCCAGCTTGAGAAGGACATCGTCGATTTCTATCCCTGCCTCAAGGGAATCAAGATAACACACCGCTGGGGCGGACCGGTTTCCGTTCCCATGGATATGACGCCGGCGCTGGGATACCTGGGCGGCAAGGATGCGGTTTACAGCCTGGGCTGCATGGGGCACGGCGTTTCACTGACCCACCTCAACGGCGAGGTCATGGCGGACCTGCTGCTTGAGCGAAAGTCCGAGTGGACCGAGTGCTTCCCCGTCAATCGCAAGGTCTTCAAGTGGCCGCCCGAGCCTATCAGGTTCGTGGGCGAGCAGGCTATCTTAGGCTATTTACATGCTGAGGACGCCTGGTTGGAACGCAAAGGCCTGGGGCCTGCTAAAAAATAGTAGCTTATCCCGCATTGTTTCGTCGCGACACTGCGCATGACAGCGCAGCCCCGGCGTGCTAAAATCCCTGAGCCCTGACAGCCGCCATAAACCGGGCGGCTATCTATCCGGGAGCAATATGGATCCCCTGTTAATACGTGTCTTTCTGCTGGTAATCGTACTTATATTTGCCCACACGGTGGAAACCGTGCTGGGATTCGGCGCAAATATTATTGCGCTGGCCCTTGGCATTTTCATATTTCCCCTGGAGACAATTTTACCCGTGCTCGTTATCCTTGGTTTATTACAGAGCCTGTGGCTGGTGGCGCGCTGGTTCAAATATATCAGATGGCAGGTGCTGTTTTTAAATATCCTGCCTGCAGCCATCATAGGTATGGCCATCGGTATCTTCTACAGGACGCTGGTGGGTAATTATACGCAGTTACTGATTTTGCTGGGTGTCTTTATCATGGCTGTTTCGATAATGGAGATAGTTCTCATATATAAAACGAGGGCGGCCGGTGGAAGCCTGCCCTGGTATCTTGGATGGCCGATACTGATCGTGGGAGGTATTTTCCATGGAATCTTTGCCAGCGGAAGCCCTCTCATCATCTACTATTCCAGCCGCGAGCTCAAGGAGCCCGCGGAATTTCGCGCCACTATATCCATGTTATGGCTCATTCTGTACATTATACTGATCGTAAACCTCTTTTCCATCGGCCAGATAAATATAACTACCCTGGCTACAACGGGCATCGTCTTGCCCGGACTGGTCCTGGGCATTGTATTCGGCAGCCGCATGACCTTCAGGACGCTGGTTTACAAGGTGCTGATCTACACTCTGCTTTTCGTCGCGGGGTCACTGCTGGTTGTGCAGCAAATAGTAAACCTTTAAAGCGCAGTTGTGTATTCCTGCTACAATAAGCAGGGCCAGGTGCTCCACGGAAAAGAATAGAATGAAGAAGAATGAGCGTAATCTTGTCCCCCCCGGCCTGTCTTACATAGCGGACAATATCGGCAGCCGTGACAATATACTCGGCCTGCCGGTGGAGGCCAGGGCTAAGTGGGCCGAAGGGATAGAGTTCTCCAGGGACAAATCGACCATCTTTTTCGCCGGCTGCGGCTACCAGTACTCTTCGATGCTCGAGCCGCTGGTGACGCTGGTCAGGACCGCCGACCGTATGTCTATCGATCCCGACCTTCCGGTGGTGCTTGCCGGGATACCCAAAAAAATGGGAGTGGATGTGGCAGGTATTTATACGAAGGTGCTGGCCCACGGTGACGGCGGTGACAGCGGGGTGCTGCGGGACGCCGTGGGCGTGCTTAAATACCTGGGCATTAGCGTGGGCTACCTGGGTGTAGAAGAGCCTTGTTGCGGCGCTCCTCTATACCACATGGGGCTGCGCAGGGAGTTTGCCGTCAATGCCGGGAAGACCGTTGACCGCTTCAGGTCACATGGTGTGAGGAAGATAGTAAGTATAGTCCCCTCCTGCACACATGCCCTGCGAACGCTCTTTGCCCCAGCCGTGCCCGGTTACGATATCGAGGTCCGCCACTTCATCGAGGAGGTTGCCGACAAGATCAGGCCCGGTCAATTCCACTATCCGCATAATGTGAAAGTGGCCTATCACGATCCCTGCCAGCTGGGCAGGTACATGGGCCTGATCGAGCAGCCCCGCCGGATTCTGCGGGCCGTTGAAAATGTCGAGCTGACCGAGCCGGAGTGGACATCGGGCGAATGGTCGACCTGTTGCGGCGGCGGCGGCGGCTTCGAGGTAGTATTTCCCGATATGAGCCAGATGCTGGCCGAGGGCAGAATAAGGGAACTGGCCGATACCGGCGCCGACGTCATTGCCACCCAGTGCCCCGGCTGCCTGATGCAGCTTAAAAGCGGGCTGAAAGCGTTAAAAAAAGACAAAATCGAAGTCATCGACCTCGCCACCCTGCTGGCCAGGTCTATGAACACAAAATAGGAACGTATATAATCAATATAATCGCACAGTCAGGTGTGCTGGTGAAAACGGTATATGTCTATATCGAAGGATTATAGGAAGGAGCTTAGAAACGCAGCCGGCAGCGGACGTATCCGGCTGGCGCTTTCCCGTGCCATTAAAAGCTACCGTGTGAACACGGATAATGCGCTGAAGAGGTTCCCGCACACGGTTAAAATGGCTGAAGAAGTCAGGCTGATAAAAGAGGCGTCAATCCAGCAAATGGCGGAGCTTGCCAGGAAGGCGGGCCGCAGCATCGAGGAGAACAAGGGTAAATCCCACTTTGCCAGGACGGCCGGGGATGCGCTCAGGATCATAGGGGATATCGTAGGAAACAAGAGTCTGGTGGTTAAGGCCAAGAGCATGACGGCCGAGGAGATACGGTTGCGCGAGCATCTGGAGGAAGCGGGAAACGAGGTATATGAGACCGACCTGGGCGAATTCATAATACAGAAGCTGGGGCAGCGCCCCATGCATATCCTGTCCCCCGCCATACATGTGCCGAGAGAGGATGTGGCCGAGCTGTTCACGCAGATAACCGGCCGCAAGCAGCAACCGGATATAGATAAGCTGGTGGCGACGGCACGGGAGTTACTGCGGGAGAAATTTTTCAAGGCGGACGTTGGCATCAGCAGCGCCAACGTGGTTTCCGCCGATACCGGCACGTTGTTCATGATCGAGAACGAGGGCAACATCCGCCTGGCTACAGGCGCCCCGCCCGTGCATATCGCGCTTGTCGGCCTGGAGAAACTGGTCCCGACGTTGGAGGAGGCCTTCAAGGCCGCCGAGGTCACCTGGCGTTACGCCAACTATTCCGTGCCGTCCTACGTCAGCCTGGTCTCAGGCCCCAGCAAGACGGGCGATATCGAAAAAGTGACCACTTACGGTGTTCACGGTCCCAGGGAGTTCCACGTCATCTTTCTGGATGACGGCAGGACGCAGCTTGCGAAGGACCCTGTGCTGCGGCAGGCGCTGTACTGCCTGCGCTGCGGCGGGTGCCTTTATGAATGTCCGGTCTTCGGGCTCACGGCGGGCTATTTCGGCGACAAGTATTTCGCTGGTATCGGAGCGGTGTGGGCCGCGGTGGTCACCCGCAACATGGAGAAGGCTTCGTCCATGGCCTATACCTGCCTGACCTGCGGCAGGTGCAAGGTGCGCTGTCCTATGAAGATCGATGTCCCTGAGATGATACTGGCTCTGCGAAAGTCCATAGCAGAGCCTTAGGCTATTACCTGTACTCGTTTAACTTTTCCACCACCGGACCTATAACGCGTTCAAGCGATTCGTTGAATATCAGGTGATAGGGTTCATGAAATACCAGCATCTCCTTGTGAGGGGCCGCGATTTTTTCATAAACCTCCAGGCAGTAACTGTAGGGGAAGAGCGTATCGCCGGTGGAGGCGATCACCACCACCGGGCATTTGATGCTGCCGTTCGAGATACTTTTCAGGTCCGCCGTGAACAGCGATGCCAGGAAGCAAAGAGGGTACGAAGAGCGGTTGAGCGGATCGCTGAAAAACAGGTCTACCAGTGCCTTCGAGCTGGAAACCCTGTCGAAATCAAGGTAAAACTCCGGCGGCAATTCCAGGCCGGGAGCGATCAGCGAGGCAAATTTCATCAGCGAGGTTATGGGACCGGCAAAGGGTTTGAGGAAATGAGGGAACCTCGTTATATATATCGAGCTGCTCAGCGATGGGATCAGCACATTATTGGGGAACACTGCTTTTATTCGGCTGTCCAGCCCGGCCGCCGCGAGGCTGAGAATTCCACCCTGGGAGGACCCAAGCAGGATCACGTCGCTGCTGATATTGTCCAGGCAATAACTGACAGTGTCCAGGATATTCTGCAGCATGTCTGCGAACGTGAAATGCTTCTTCTCCCGCGGGCTCTTTCCGTGGGACAATAGGTGAACGCCTGCGATGTTGAATCCCGCACCGGCCAGCAGCGTCAGGAAGTCATCGTAGAAAAGGGGGTGCGTCATGGTGCCGGGTATGAAACCGATGCAAGGACTCCGATCGCCTGCAT
>JAQTLG010000130.1 GCA_028715025.1 Dehalococcoidia bacterium
CAAATTGAAGGCACGGCAGTATTTGACTATTTGCTGCGAGATGCGCTCGACCACGTATCGGTGAGGATCGAAACCATCTTTAGCCAGATTTTCATACAGGCGTTTGCGTGCTTCCATGACTTTTCTGTCCGTCCAGATGTAGCGTGCGCCGGTCCTGAGCAGCCAATTTTGTCTTTCGGCGGGCAGTTCGTCGAATGGCTCATCAGACTCCTCCGGGTGCAGCCATTTACGCCACCTGCCGGATCGAATCACTGCCTGTGCAAGAGATTCTCTGAACAATGAGGGGCCAGCGTTCCTGACAGGGGCGGACTTCTCTCTCGATTCAAGCTCGAAAAGGGCGTCGCATTCGATTTCGGTGAATTCGGGGCCGACGTTGGCCCCGCCCATTTTACTGGCAGGGTAGGCGGAAGGATTTTCCACGTTGTCGGTGTAATGTCCCTTCAACACCAGATTGTAGTCTCGGGCGATATTGTAAAGTTCCTGCGCCACCTGCGGGCTGAACAGGGTGGTGTCCAGGTCCGTTCCAACCTTTCCCACGATAAAGCATGGCCATGCCCGACTCAGCCCTTCCTGCGTCATCTGGGTACGCAATCCGGCCAGGAAACCGCCGAACATGTCTTCGTCGGCCAGGCCGCCCTTGACCTCCTCGGTGCCCACCTCGTAAGCGACCGGGGGCAGCCCGCGTTTGGTACGGAAAGACTCGCAGTGCTTGATCAGCACGACGGTCCTATCTATGATCGTGTCCAACTGAAGCGTTCTGCCGGGTGGCAGGTCGCGGTCAACTGTGGGGTCGATATGGAGCAGGTCGAAACCTGCTTCGATAGCTGATTCCAGCGACCTCTTAACTGCGTTCATAGTGCGGCGGTAAGGCCATTTTTCACTGGTGTGCCTGTCCCGAAGCCAGGGTCCGGCATGATCGACTCCCAGCATTATCGGGCCTTTGAAGCCCGTATTTTTGGCAGTTTGTCGTACCATGGCGGCGAAGCGCGCGTGGTTCCATCCCGTATAGCCCCCATCGAGATCGACCTGGTTGAGCGTAGCTGCGAAAAATATAGGGCAGTCCGCCTGTCGGGCTGCAAGCAGGGCCGCCTCAACCACAGCCTGCGAGTTGGCCGAAACCGCCAGCAGCGTGCGCCAGGGCGCGCCCTCTTTGATTGATAGCCGGGAGAACGAGCGGATGATGGCATCGCACAGGGTGAATCCGCTGCCAGATGCCTTGCGCCTTAGATGTGAAATATCTGCTGCCATATGGATATGAGTACGTGACCGGTTTAACAGCTATTATACATGTTTAAAGCAGTGGTTCGCCGCAAACATCATCGGCGCACCAGCAGGTCAGGCTACCCTCTACGAACTTAGCATCCTTAAAGCCGGCGCCTTTGAGGGTGCAACAGGCCTGGTAGGCGCGCCCGCCCCGCTGGCACAGGACCACGGTCTCCTTTGATTTATCCAGCTTCTCCATATCTTCGTATAGTTTATGTTGAGGAAGGAGCTGGGACTGCGACGCCTCGATCCAGGACTGGTCCGACTCGTACTTACTTCTCACATCAAGAAGCGTGAAATCATCACCCGAAGCTATCTTTTTTTTTGCAGCTGCCGGGCTGATGCCCTCCGTTCTTCCCTCCATTTTATTGCGTACAAGATTGGCTGCATGGTGCAGAACGTCCAGCGCCGTATTATATGGAGGGGCATAGGCCAGGTCGAGGTCGGCCAGCGTGTCTACCGTCATGCCCATCGTGATGGCAGTGGCCAGTACATCTATACGCTTGATAACATCGCCGGGCCCTGTGCCCTGTCCGCCCAGTATGCGCCGGGTTTTTCTGTCTGCGATGAGCTTGATGATTATCTCCTTGTTGCCCGGGTAATACATCGGCTTATCGGGGCCTGGAATAAGAGCGGTAACGGTATCAAAACCTGCTTCAAGCGCCTGTTTCTCTCCCAGCCCCACACGCCCGGTATTGAAATCGAATACCTTTACGCAGGCGGTGCTCACAATACCGGCGAATTTTTCTCTGCCACCGGTTATATTGGCCGCTATCACATGTCCATGTTTGTTGGCGGTTGATCCCAGCGGCACGAAAGCCTTTTTACCGGTGATCATGCTTACATTGGCCACGCAATCGCCTCCCGAGTAGATATCGGGATCACTGGTCTGCAGATACTCATTGACAACGATATCACCGAAAGGACCGATCTCCAGCCCCGCTTCTTTTGCCAGCTTCGAATCCGGGCGCACGCCTATGGCGAATATGATCACATCTCCTTCAACTGTCTCTTTATCTGTTACGGCGTGGCTCACTCTATCTCCCTCACCCTTGAATTCCGCCACCTTCTGGCCCAGCTTTAATACAACGTCCTTGCTTTTAATATGATCGGCCAGCAGGTCGGAGATCTCCTCGTCCAGTATGCCCGGCAGTACTCTATCCAGCGCCTCGACCACGGTGACCTGCAGTCCTCGGGTGGACAGTGCCTCCACCATCTCGACTCCGATCAGGCCGGCCCCGACTATAACGGCTTTCTTTGAGATTGATCCACTGATTAAATCTCTTATCTCATCCGCGTCCGGAACGCGTTTTAATACGTGCACACCCTTGAGGTTGATGCCTTTTATAGGGGGGACTACGGGGTTTGCCCCTGTGGCGATCACCAACTTGTCATAATCAATGGAATATTGCCGACCTTCGGCCAGTGAAGTTACATCTATCCGGTGTGCAGACCGGTCGATGCGGTCCACACGGGTGGCTGTCAGTACATCCACATTGCTGATCTTCTTAAAGGCAGCCGCATCGCGTACAAGGAGGGCGTTGCGGGATTTGACAACATCGGAGATATAGTACGGCAATCCGCAACCGGCATAAGATATCAGCTCCTCATCCTGCACCATGGTTATCTGAGCCGATGCGTCCAGCCTGCGCGTGCGAGCCGCGGTCTTGGGCCCGCAGGCGCCGCCGCCGATAATTACGATTTTTGATTGTTTGGCCATGTCGACAATCCTCCTGAAGCATACTGCATGTTTGCAGCAAGTAAAGGTAATTATAATCGAAAAGAATTGCCTGCAAAACCGGCTGAAGCTATACTTTTAAGGTAAGGCAGGTAACAGTAGCGAAAATGAAGATTAAGCTCGTGGCCGGCTTCGCCGCCGTTATCATCCTTGTTTTGTGCGCGTACTCCGCTTCGCTGCTTCTATCTCTGCCCGCCCCGGCTACAGCTGAGATCCCCGAGGTGTTTTTCTTCAGGGCGGACAATTCCAAGATTGATAGCGGCACGGTCGCAACGCTGCGCTGGAATGTCGATGGCGCTGACAGCATCGTCATCGACCATGGGATCGGGCAGGTCGAGGCCAGTGGCGAGGTTAAGGTAACGCCGTCGCAGATAACAGCCTATAATTTGACGGCTGTCAGTAAGGGGGGCACGGTTGTAAGCTCCGTTATTGTCAACGTGGTGCCGGTAGTTAAACCGGCCAGCCTTCCTCCCAGCCCGGCTATCGATTCGAACGGTATTCCGTCGAATATTCGTGCCGATATGCTTCCCGCTCTGAATGAAAACGAATCATATGTTTTTTTCCAGGGAGCTATCATGGTGGGAGCTGATAATCACTACATCGTCCTGCGCAATAATCCCGCTTCCCGCAATCCGACCTGGGCCGAGCTTAAAGCCTTTCTGCAAACCGATCAGACCGACCGTCATGCTTATGTGACCGGCTCATTCACCTGCGGGGACTTCTCCGAGATGCTGCATAACAACGCCGAGGCGGCGGGCATACGGGCAGCCATCGTCGCAGTCAAGCTTCTGCCAGCCGGCATGACTGAAGGCTTCACCAATCACTCTTTGAACGCTTTTGAGACAACGGACAAGGGACTGGTATACATAGACACGACATCATCCTCGCAGGGCTATTACGCGGATAAACAGGTTAATGTGCAGGTTGGCCAGGAATACGAACCGGTTGCCATTTTCCCGCAGCCCGGACAGATGCAGCGTTGGCCCAGCATGGGCAGTGTGGTGTCTATAGATATACCTCCATACTGGTAACCGGGGCAGGTCTCCCTCAGAGATTATTTTTGCCTTTCCGTGAGATAATATGTTTATCTTATATCCAAGGGAGCGGTGACGCATGAGTAAATTCATCGATAAATTAGATAATCTGAATAAGGCTACGGCCCCTACCATGGGCTTTCATGCCGGAAGTGGTGGTGACAGGCCTGTATCGATGCTGGTTGCTGTTGAACTGGCCGGCAAACCGGAGGATGAGTTGAAGGAAGTCGCCACCACAGGCGCCTGTGCCGGCATACTCGATCCTGTCGGCCTGTCCGGGGCCGCCATCGTAAAATACCTGAAAACAAAGGTTGATATGCCGGTGGGTCTCGTATTAAGCGGCGGTAAAACCGGCACGGGGGCCAAGCCGGAAGGCAGCGATATCGACTTCGTGGTGTTCGATGCTAACCTGCCGGTCAAATCGCTGGCGGGAAGTGAGCCGGAATCGGTTGGCAGGGTACTGAGGCTGGATATGTCGATCGAGGCCGGGCTGATGAGGGCGGTCAACAACCTCCATCCTGCGATAGAGGCTGTGATGGTGGACCTTCGCGTTCCTGCCCTTACAGTGGAAACTCTGATGCAATGCCGCCGGGCGGCTGATTTCTCGGGCCAGCCCGTTATAGCTTTGACAGGCGTTGGACTTACAGTGGCCGAACTGACGGCTTTAGGTGAGGCAGGGGTTAAATGTCTGGTCTTGCCTGCGGGTTCAAGCGCATCGGAGATAGGTTCGCTTATCGATGATATACGCGCCCTGCCCAAACCCGAGAAAAAGAAGGATAAAAAAGGTATCGCTATCGTACCCAGGATGGGACTTTCACCGGCGCCCAAAAATAGTGGAGATGATGGTGGAGATGATGATGGCGATAACGATGACTGATAAAGAGTATTTTCTGCAGTAGTGCCCGTATAAGGTTCACTTGATATGACCCAGAATCTATGGCTGTTCCTGCTTTCCGCGGCCGGCATATCACTCTCAGGCGTTATGCTGCCCGGACCGCTGACGGCCGCCACGATCGCCAAAGGGTATGACGACAGCAATGCCGGAGCTATGATCGGCATAGGGCACGGCATAGTTGAAATCCCCATGATAGCCTTGATTTACTTCGGATTTGCCGCTTATCTGGAAAATCCAACGGTAAAGATGGTCACCGGCCTGGCCGGCGGTACAATGCTCATAGTGATGGGGCTGCTGATTCTCTTTACATTTAAAAAACCGGTTGAGGGGGCGTCGGTTATGCCTTATAGCCCCCTGGTTACCGGTATTGTAATGACAGGCGGCAATCCCTACGTTTTTCTCTGGTGGGCCACCATAGGTGTGGCATTGATAACAGGCGCCGTCACCTTCGGTGTCATGGGCCTGGTGCTTTTCACGATCGTCCATCTTGCCTGTGACATCACATGGGATCAGATCGTTTCGATGACGGTCTTTCGCACCAGACACCTTTGGACGCCGAAAATACAAAAAACAGTCTTCAGCGTTTGTGCGGCCGTTCTGATTGGATTTGGTATCTGGTACGCCTTGTCGGTCTTCTTATGAGCCAACATCTGCAATATTGAATAAACATAAGCCTGACTGATATCCGGACTTGAATTGAGAAACAGTC
>JAQTLG010000131.1 GCA_028715025.1 Dehalococcoidia bacterium
CTGCAACCAATCGAGGAATCCACGCCAGAAAGTGGAGTTGAACAGTATCACGGGGAAGGGCTTGATTTTATTGGTCTGTATCAGGGTCAGCACCTCGGTCAATTCGTCCAGCGTGCCCAGGCCCCCGGGCATTATAACGAAGGCGGTGGCATATTTGACCAGCATTACCTTGCGCACGAAAAAGTGGTTGAAATTGATGGTCAGCTCCGAATAGGTATTGCATTTCTGTTCATGTGGCAGGACTATATTCAGTCCGACCGATTTAACACCGGCCTCATGTGCTCCCAGATTGGCAGCCTCCATTATGCCGGGTCCCCCGCCCGTGACTATGTTGAAACCCTGCTTTCCCAGCAGGTAGGCGATCTGGCGGGCATTCTGGTAATCGGCCTGATCCTCTGTGGCCACTGCCGAGCCGTAGATGGTTACGGCCGGGGCGATTCCCGACAGCTTGTCGAATCCCTCTACCAGCTCGCCGATATATCTGAAAAGCCGCCAGGACTCTTCTTTTTCAAAGTCGTTGATTTCGTATTTTTCTGTCATCTTAAATGTATTTAGGATAATCCCGCAGTAATTGGCTGTCAAGACTGCGACAAACGTTATCCCGCGATATACCGAATGTGAGAAGCCGGAGAATACTGTAAGCGCAAAAAAATATGCTATGCTTTATTGATGTTCGAAGTATTGACCGAGAAGCTCAGCAAGGTATTCAGCGGGCTGAATAACAAGGGCAAGCTGAGCGAAAAAGATATAGACGAGGCATTGAGGCAGATACGGCTGGCTCTGCTGGAGGCTGACGTCAATTTCAAGGTTGTGAAAAGCTTCCTGGCCGTAGTGAGGGAAAAGGCGCTGGAGGCAAAGGTGTTGGAGAGTCTTTCCCCTGCCCAGCAGATTATTAAAATAGTCAACGAGGAACTGGTGGGCATACTGGGCAGGGAACCTGCCCGGCTGAAAGCCTCCTCCCGGCAGCCGTCGGTGATCATGCTGGTGGGATTGCAGGGCGCAGGTAAAACCACTACGGCAGCCAAGCTGGCGTTTCATTTAAAACAATCAGGCCAGAAGGTGCTTCTGGTAGCGGCCGATACACGCAGGCCGGCTGCCATCGACCAGCTTAAGGTATTGGGCGGTCAGCTTGATATTCCCGTATATCACGAGGACGTTACGGTCAGTCCGGTTCAGATCAGCCGTAATTCTGTTGCCAGGGCGGAGGAGATGGCGGCCGCATGGGTGATAATCGACACCCAGGGAAGGTTGCACATCGATGCCCCTCTGATGCAGGAGTTAGAGGACATTAAAAAGGCGGTTCTGCCGGTCGAGATATTGCTCATAGCCGATGCCATGACCGGGCAGGATGCGGTAAATATCGCCGGGGAATTCAACAGCAGCCTGGGTTTGACCGGGCTCATATTGACCAAGATGGACGGAGATGCCAGGGGCGGAGCAGCGCTTTCCATCAAATCAGTGACCGGCATCCCCATTAAATTCATCGGTATGGGTGAAAAGACCGCCTCGCTGGAGATTTTTTATCCTGACAGGTTGGCCTCGCGCATCCTGGGTATGGGCGATGTGCTTACGCTCATAGAGAAAGCGGAGAAGACTTTCGATAAACAGCAGCTTGAGAAGCTGGAATCGAAGCTGCGGAAGTCCGAGTTCGACCTCAATGACATGCTGGAACAGATGAGGCAGATAAAGAAAATGGGCAGCTTCAGCCAGCTTGTGGACATGATTCCCGGCTTCTCCAAGCTTACCAAGGGGATATCGGAAAAAGACAGTCTGGACAGGACCAAGAAGATAGAGGCCATTATCCTCTCCATGACAGTGGAAGAGAGGGCGAATCCCGATCTGATCAACGGCAGCCGGAAACGCAGGATAGCCAGAGGCAGCGGGACCACGCCGGGCGACGTCAACCAGCTTCTAAATCAGTTCTACGGTGTTCAGAAGATGACCAGGATGATGGCTAAAGGCAAATTGCCCAGGGATATGTCAGGCTTGATGGGGCGTTAAGCGGCGGCTTACTGTCCTGTTTTCGTAACTCCGCTCAGTTTGACCTGTCCTTCGGTTATGGTGATCTCTTTCAGCTCGAAGCCCAGCTCGTCCATGGGAGCGTTCAACTGGAAGAGAATATTAATCCAGCTCTGCACCCCTCTATCAACATCGTCCGGGACCGGCAGTTTTCCCAGGTAAAAGTCATGGAGTACGAATACCGGCTTTCCGTTTTCCGCGTCCAGTGTCCCGATGAAACCGGTTCTAACCGGAATACCGGGGAAGT
The DNA here is from genome assembly GCA_028715025.1 of Dehalococcoidia bacterium. GTDB lineage: Bacteria > Chloroflexota > Dehalococcoidia > GIF9 > UBA5629 > CAIMUM01. The sequence continues at coordinate 2,267 of JAQTLG010000131.1, forward strand.
TCCATGATGTATATGTCATCAGATAACCGTCGTTGAAGTTAACCAGCATCTCCTTGGCAGGCAGCGTTCCTTCGGCCAGGGCCATGACGATGGTGGAGTTGATCTCCTCCTCTGTGATTACTATTTGTACATCTTTACTGGTTTTCGCTTCGTAGGCAGCCTCGGTAATTTTCTTTGTGTCGCTTATCTTTTTATTAAGGCTGTCGACAGCCTCCGAAGACAGGACCACAGGCCTCATGTTTGTGCGTATGTCAGGAGTAAGTAATGCCAGTACGTAGCCAAATACCAGGGCGATAATGGCCAGCACAGCCAGGGCGCCCATAAATATTAAAAATCCTTGCAGGATTCTCATCGGTTCCCTCCTCCTTAGGTTAGCCAGTGATTATTCGAGGTAATCTTTAAGCTTGCGGCTCCGGCTGGGATGTCGCAATTTGCGTAAAGCCTTGGCTTCGATTTGCCTTATCCGTTCGCGTGTTACGTTGAATTCCTTGCCTACCTCTTCCAGAGTCCTGGCCCGTCCGTCCTCCAGGCCGAACCTTAAAAGTAGCACCTTCCTCTCGCGTTCTGTCAGTTCGCCCAGGACTTTATCAAGCTGGGCTTTGAGCAGCTCGCGGGAAGCTGCGTCAGCGGGGGGAAGGTTGGAACGATCTTCGATAAAATCACCCAGATGGCTGTCCTCTTCCTCGCCGATGGGCATCTCAAGGGAGATGGGTACCTGCGAGAGTTTCATAATTTCCCTGACCTTCTCAGCCGATATCTCCATACCCACACCGATCTCCTCGCAGCTGGGCTCGCGTCCAAACTCCTGGGACAGCTTTCTATTGACTTTGAGCAGTCTGTTGATAGTCTCGACCATATGTACCGGTATGCGTATGGTCCTGGCCTGATCTGCTATCGCTCGTGTGATGGCCTGCCTGATCCACCACGTGGCATAAGTGCTGAATTTATATCCTTTGCGGTATTCGAATTTTTCCACAGCCCTGACCAGGCCGATGTTGCCCTCCTGTATCAGGTCAAGCAGCGGCATCCCGTGTCCAACGTATTTCTTGGCCACGCTGACTACCAGTCTGAGATTGGAGACGGTAAGCTGCTTGCTGGCTTCCCTGCCGTCCCTGTCGATGTGTTCGAATTTCTGTTGAAACGGGTGGCTGTGTCCGTCGATTTTTGCAGCAAGTTTGGTCTCGCCGTCCTTATTAACGATCTGCTTGACTTTGTCCCAGGTCGAATTGCCGTCTATGATAGAAAATATCTCGGGATTGATGATGCGTACATATATAGAGTAATCGACAAGCCTCTTTTCGATCTCGTGGGGCTCACGGCTTAAATCCGCCGCGATTTTTATGACCGTTTCAGGATTGATAAAGTCATCGATGGCCTGATGCAGCTTCTGATTGAGCAGACGATCTTTAAAGCTGGGCTTTTTGGCGACGTTGAGCTGCTCGGCCAATCTATCGATAACGGTGTCGCTATCCGCTAGGTTCTTCAGCATCTGAATAACGAAGTCGGATATGCTGGGGAAACGGTTTTCCTGGTGGCGGAAGGCCTCCCGGATATGGGACATATATTTAAAGGGCTCAATTTTACTGGCGAGTTCACGTTCCAGCTTGGCATTCAGCAACGGATATTTTCCGATCTCGTGAAGATACATTCTGACCGGGTCATCGATTGCTTCATGCTCGGCCAGCTCAATCTCAAGCTCAATGAGCGGCTTTTCCTCTGCTTCAGGCTTGAGCCATTCTTCGGCAAACTCCGGGGCGGCCTCGATATCGCTGAAAAGCAGCTCTTTCTCGTCCTGCGGCATGGCTTCGGCTTCGATCTTGCCCCAGGGATCGGGGCGTACCTCGAATCCCGTTTGCGTTAGTGTGACGCCTTCAACTTCGACATCTACAGGCTCAGCCTTTATCTTGACCTTAACCTTGACCTTATCCTTAACAGCATCCTTAACCACGCCCTTAACAGTACCTTTAACAGTGCTCTTGGCCGTACCCTTACCCTTGCGCACAGGCTTTGCCTGAGACGATTTTTTACTCTTCACTTTATTCGTGATCTTTGCCATTCAGGCTCCCTTTGTACGGCTGAAAAGTCGGCCGCGCTTATTGAAGATATCATGCAGCTGTTGGCTCTCCTTTATATCCAGTTCGATTAGTTTGGCTAATTGACTGTCGACATCACCGCTGCCTTTCTCTTCAGATAGGATGAATTTCTTCTCGATCTCACGATTTCTTATATGGCGCTCAAGCAATCTATTGATGCAATCGTTCAATGTGCTTTCCCTATTCTCACGATCCTGATATACGGATGAAGGCATTTTATTCCCCAGGGATATTAGCTGGTCATAGAATTCTTTCAGCAAGGGATCCATATCTTCTCCAAGTGAATTCGGATCGGCAGCACCTTGCCATTTCAATAATATAGCCCTATTTTCCGAAAGTTCAAAATATTTCTCCGGTAGTCTCATGCCTTCCTCCCGGAGATCGCTAAATAGGAGCAATAACGCCAGAACATACTTTTCAATATGATGTGGAGATGCGACCTGCTCAGCATAGCTCTTTATGGCCTTGCTGCCACTAGACGCTTTGGATTTATTTTCCTTGGTCCGGAACTCGGATATTGCATCATGTACGAACCCTTTATTAAGCCCAAGAAGGTGCGATAACTTCTCAACATAATGGGCACGCCGGACATTGTCATCTACCTGAGATAGAATTGGTAAAAACTTTGATACTAATGCGGACTTATCTTTGGGATTATTTTTGTCTATATTAGCAATTTCCTTTTTTAAAGTAAAATCGATTATAGGCTGGGACTCTTTCAGTAGGCCGGCCCATTTTTCGGGCGAGCTGCGTATGATTTCATCCGGGTCTTTCCCTCCCGCGATCTCGACCACCTGAACCTCATGCATGACCAGCTCACTGTAGGTCTTTGGCTCAATCCAGGGCATCCAGTGGTCCTTGGGTATCTGTTCATCGATGGTGGTTATGCTGCGAGCCGTGGCCTCAAGCCCTGCCGCATCGGCATCGAGTGCAACGATGATATTTCGCGTCAGCTTACGCAGTGTCGATATCTGTTTTTCCTTGAGGGCGGTGCCCATCGATGCGACCGTATTTTCGAAGCCGAACTGGTGCGCCGCCAGCGTATCCATATATCCTTCGCTGATCACCACGCTGTCATGCTGTCTGATCGCTGTTGCGGCACGCTCTATGCCGTAGATAATGGAACTCTTGTCAAACAACATCGATTGCGGCGAATTCAGGTATTTAGGGATTGAATCATCCAGCGCGCGGCCGCCGAATCCGACCACCCGGCCCTTTACATCCCGTATGGGGAACATCAGCCTGTTTCTGAACCTGTCGTGGAAG
>JAQTLG010000132.1 GCA_028715025.1 Dehalococcoidia bacterium
CTTCTTGAGCAACCAGATGATGATTAGGATAATGCCGATGATGAGAGCAATGTTGATCAGCCAGCCGAGGCCGGGGATAGCGATGAAGCCCAAAAGCCAGAGTACCAGCAGGATGATGCCGATGATTAATAGAACGTTCATAGCCACCTCACTTATCAGGTCCCGTATATTTTACCTGCGATAATTATAGCAGGATCACTGAAAACAGGAGATGCACCGCTGTAACTGCGGCAGGTCGCAGAAATGAAATTGCTATAATAGTAATAATGAGTTTCAGAGACTGTCTGCAGGTATCACTTCAGGTGCTGCGCTCGAACAAAATGCGGTCCGCGCTTACAATTCTGGGGATCGTCATAGGTGTAAGCTCGGTCGTGTTCCTGATCTGCTTCGGACGAGGACACGAGGCTAATCTGATGGCCATTTTTAAAAGCCTGGGCGCTGAGACTATTTATATCACCAGCGCTTCCCAGATGGCCGACCAGATGTCCGGTATAACGCGTAAGTTGACCATGGAGGATGCCCAGGCCCTGGAGAACTCCAGCCGGTTGCCATCGGTGGCACTGGTATCCCCGATGACGGAAAAGATGTCGACTGTCACCTATGCTAACGAGAAAGTCGGCACGGATGTAATGGGAGCTATGCCCAATATCCGCAGCATTATCGATTATCCCATCGAACGGGGTTCATATATAACCGATGAGCATATTATGTCGGGTTCCAGCGTGGCTGTGCTGGGCGCAACGGCCAAAAATAATCTTTTTGAAGACGAGGATCCGCTGGGTAAAAACATACGTATAAACGGCCGGAATTTTGAGGTCGTTGGTGTGCTGGAGGCCAAGGGAGGATTTTTACCGGGTGCGGACGACTTCGTCATGATCCCGCTGACGACCATGCAGGCCAAGCTGATGGGCGAGACCACTTCTGAGGGCCGGCCGGTGCAGACTATCGCTGTCAGGGCCATATCAGCTGACCACATAGACAGCGCCAAGGATGAGGCGGTATCAGTGCTCAGACAGCGCCACCATATCCGTGAGGGTGAGGACAACGATTTCTATGTCATGGATATGCGCGATATCATCGACCGGATGAAACAGGCGCTGGAGATTTTTCAGCTTTTCCTGGCCAGCGTTGGCGCTATATCTCTGGTTGTGGGCGGAATAGGTATCATGAATATCATGCTGGTTTCGGTCACGGAACGGACACGCGAGATCGGCATTAGAAAGGCTATTGGGGCGAGGAGGATGGATATAGTGAAGCAATTCCTGGTCGAGTCCGCCATTCTCAGCGTATCGGGCGGTATTATCGGTATCCTGATCGCCTTTCTGTTCGTGCTGATGGTGACAGGGGTGAAACTGGGGGGCTATACGGTTCAAGCGCCTTTTTCATTAGATATAGTGCTGATTGCCCTGGCCGTGTCCACTTTTATCGGCATAGTATCTGGACTATATCCGGCTGTCCATGCAGCAAGTATGGACCCGGTGGAATCGCTGCGCTACGAGTAGGGGTTGACAATGGCGAAGGTTGAGACAGAGAGGAGAGGGCAGATCCTTGTGGTGAGGATAAACCGGCCTGAAGCCCGTAATGCCGTGGACGCTGAAACGGCTGGATTGCTGGAAGCGGCTGAGAGTGAGTTCAAGCACGATAAAGGTCTCAGGGTCATGGTGCTGACAGGGTCCGGGGACGTGTCATTCTGTGCGGGCGCCGACCTGAAAGCAGCGAGGGGTCTGATAGAGAGAAGGGGCGCCGAGAGAAGCGGCCCTATGGGATTCAGCCGCATCACCGATACAGGCAAGCCAACTATAGCGGCCGTCAACGGGTATTGCCTGGCGGGAGGGCTGGAACTGGCCTGCTGGTGCGATTTCCGAATCGCGGCTGCCGGGGCAAAATTCGGCGTGGTCAACCGTCGCTGGGGTGTACCCCTTATCGACGGCGGTACGCAGAGGCTGCCCCGCATTGTGGGGTTGGGCAATGCGCTCTACCTGATCGAGAGCGGCGCCATGATAAACGCCGAGCATGCGCTGAGGATAGGATTGATTCAAGAGATAGTGCCCGACGGGATGGCCCTGGACAGGGCGGTTGAGCTGGCTGTAAGGATGGCGGAGTATCCGTGGACCAGCCTGATCAATGACCGCAAAGCGGCTTACGAGGGATTGGCCCTCGATTTGCCGAGGGGCATCAAGAGGGAAAAAGAGATACATGCCCGGTTTTTCCGGGACGTGGAGATGTTCGAAGGATTGGAGCGGTTCAAACAGGGCCGGAGGCCGGCGCCCCCAACGCCGCCGGTGTAGAGGGCGAAGGGATATAATCCCCTACAGATGCTGGATTTTTAAGTTATTCACCAGGCAGAGTATGCGGCAACTGATCTCAAGCAGTTCGGTAATAACGTAGGCTTCCTCAAGGGTCATGCCCCTGGCGAAGCTGCCGTGGCGGTGAACCATGACCACCGCATGCGTTTTCAGCGCTTCAGCGATCTCCTCCGCCGCTCCGCCCGGCTGCGGCTCCAGGCCGAATCCTATTACCGGCACTTCGGGGATAAAGAGCTTTCCTCCCTCATCCTCGGTATGGATAATATGCTGGACGAAGGAGAGGGCTGTAGCATGAATCGGGTGGCTGTCCACGATGGCCTTGAACAATCCATTCCGGTAAATAGCCCGGTGCACCTGTAGCTCCGTCGAGGCGAGGCGGGTATTTTCGTCATCTTGTTCGAGGCCGGTTCTGATCAGGTCCGATTCGGACAGATTACCCAGGCGGCTGCCGCTGCGTGTTATGACGATGCTGTCCTGGTCCCTGACGCTCAGGTTGCCGCCGTGTACGGAAACCATGCCGCGGCTGTAGAGGTCCGATCCTACGGACTGAAAATGGGATAACAAATAGTCAGGCACTGGCCGGCCTCCTGCGGAAGTATTATTTCTTTTGAGACGCGTTCAATTTCTTCATCAGGCGCGATTTCTTGCGGGCTGCGGTATTGGCATGTATAACCTTGCGTTTGGCCGCCCTGTCCAGGGAGCTGATGGCCTCGGTCACGGCCGCACCGGACTCGGCGCCTTTTTTAGTGGCTATTAATTTCTCCGCTCTGGTGACCTTGCTCTTGGTGCCGCTTCTGATGGCCTTATTGCGCTCTGCTTTCCTTTCAGCAGATCTGGCTGATTTTTCCGCTGTCTTAGTCTTGGGCAATTGTGACTACCTCCTTTGATATCACGAACTTACGTTCATCCTGGCACTATGGGCCTTGGTGGCATTGATAACGCCACGCAGGCTCATAAGCCTGTTCAATATATGATTCAACTGGGCCATGCTCTTAATCTCTATAGTAGCAAACATGGTGAACACATCGTCATTGTACTGGGTGTTCACGCTGGTAATATTAATCTTTTCTTCGGCTACCGTCGTGGTAATGTCCCGCAGCAGCCCCACCCGGTCGAAAGCTTCCACCTGTATATCAACCGGGTACACGTCCTCCATCTGGCCCCAGCTCACATTGATCAACCGCTCCTGCTCCTCTTCGTTTACAACGTTTATGCAGTTTTTGCGGTGTACGGTGATGCCGTGGCTACGCGTAATATATCCGATAATATCATCACCGGGCACCGGATGGCAACATTGAGCAAGGTGCGTAAGCAGGTCGCCCACGCCCAGTACCTGTATGCCCGAGCCCTTATGGTGCGCAGGTGCGGCTGTGGGTTTGGCCAGCGGGATCACCTCCGGCTCTCCCGCCAGTTTGATGGCGATCTGATGAGGTGTAATGCCGCCGTAACCCACGGCGGCCAGGAAGTCATCGGTAGTATCGAAATTGAGCTGCCCGGCAAGCTCTTCGAAGTTGGCCACATCGACACCCATCCGCTTGAGCTCTTTTTCCAGTATGGACCGGCCCCGTTCAATATTCTGCGTGCGCTCCTGTTTCTTATACCAGGCGCGGATCTTTTCCTTGGCATGGGCGGTCTTGACGAAACCCAGGTCCGGATTGATCCAATCCAGGCTCGGCGCTTTCTCGATCTTGCTGGCCACTATCTCGACTATATCGCTGTTCTTGAGCTCGTAGTTGAGGGGAACCAGCTTGCCGTTGACTTTTGCGCCGATGCAGCGGTGGCCGAGGTCCGTATGGATTCGATAGGCGAAATCCAGGGGTGTGGCTCCGCGAGGGAAGGGCCTTATCTCGCCTTTTGGTGTATAGACGAAGACCTGGTCGACGAAAAAGTCCTCTTTCAGCGAGGTCAGGAATTCTTCACTATCCAGCGAGCTCTGCCAGTCGATGAGCTGGCGCAGCCAGGAGATCTTCTCCTCGAAATTCAGGTCCGGCTTGGCACCTTCTTTGTATCGCCAGTGAGCTGCAACACCGTATTCTGACATGCGATGCATCTCGTACGTTCGGATCTGTATCTCCAGCGGTGTGGAGGCGCCGTCGCCCACCATTACAGTGGTATGCAAGGACTGGTACCCGTTGTCTTTGGGATTGGCGATATAGTCGTTGAATTCTTCTGTGATCGGGTGCCAGGTATTGTGTATGATGCCCAGCACCTTGTAGCAGTCGGGGATGGTGTTGACCAGCACGCGCAGGGCGAAAAGGTCGTGGATATCACCAAAGCTCCTGCCGATGGCTGTATACCTCTGTATCTTGTTGAAGATACTGAAGATGTGCTTGGGCCGGCCATATACCTCTCCCTGGATGCCTGCTATGACCATCTCGTCACGCAGTACCCGGGCGGCGTCATCGATAAAGCCTTCGCGCAACGACCGGCGCACCGCCACCATCCGCGCAATCTGGCGGTACTCCTCCGGCTGCAGGTATCGGAAAGACAGGTCTTCGAGCTGCCACTTGATCTCCCACATGCCCAGCCTGTGAGCCAGCGGGGCATATATCTCCAGCGTTTCCTGAGCGATGGCCTGTCTCCTTTCGGGCGGCAGTGCCTCCAGCGTATTCATATTATGCAGCCTGTCAGCCAGCTTGATGAAAACCACACGCAGGTCCTCAGCCATGGCGATAAGCATTTTGCGCAGGTTCTCCGCCTGCGTCTCCCGGCTGCTGACCGCTATATCGCGCCTCCATGCCAGCCTGCTCAGCTTGGTCACCCCGTCCACCAGCTTGCTGACATCGGGACCGAACTTTTTTTCAAGCTGTGAGATCGAGATATTGCAGTCTTCGGGTACGTCATGCAGAAGTGCGGCAGCCAGCGTGGCGGCGTCGAGCTGCAGGTCGGCCAGAGTCATGGCCGTCTGTAGGGGATGTTCCAGGAAGGGTACGCCGGATTTACGCTTCTGGCCGTCATGAGCCTTGAGGGCATAATTGTAGGCAGCCTCCACGATAGCCAGCTTGTCGGGAGGCAGGTATTCCCCGGCTTTGGTGAACAATGGGTTGGAATTCATGAGTACACCGATCAACTGTATAATAAAGCATGGCTGTAATCTGTGGCAAATGTTTTCCGTATTTAATGTGACTTCTGTCATTTGCATGCCGTATTCCGGCGTATTATCATATTTTGACTGACGGTACCGGATATTCAGTAAGAATCTGATTGCTGGTGGGGCAAACCGTCGGTACAATGACCAAATATCTGGAGGTACTTAAGATGAAAATTGTGAAACTCTGTCGCGAAGGTTCCTGCTGCCCGGC
>JAQTLG010000133.1 GCA_028715025.1 Dehalococcoidia bacterium
ACCGCCGCGCTGGTGACCTGGTTGATTTACGCATTCTATTTGCTCACGAGGTGGATATTCGGCTGGAGGGACTCCCATAGCGCCTGGTTTCTGGTAGCCGGCTTCCTGGCGGTGCTCCTCACATTCTTCGGCAATTTATTCTTTGGGGGACTGCACAGTTATGCTGCAATGTGAAAATCGGCAGTTTATGAATGTACCGTCTATTTCAGCGGCACAAGCTTCCCGCGGGAGAGTTTGACCAGATAAACGATAAGCGAGATAAGTGCGTATAGCAGGCCCAGCAGAATCAGGCCGAACTTACAGGCTGCGCAGTATGCAGCTATCTGAGGATACGGGTCCACCGGGCTGCCGTACATCATGGTGATGAGGGCATAATTCTCCACGGCGTCGAGGATAGCCGCCAGCCATAAACCCCAGGCCAGCAGCAGTCCGAGATTCTTCCAGCCGCTACGGGCAACGACACCAGCGCTCATTACGCAGGCCAGTGCAATTGTAGTTGAATAGACGGGCATATAAAGGTAATCGAAGCCGAGGTTGAAACAGGTTTGCAGTCTGGCCAGTGTATCCCATGCGCCGATGATCGCCGATGATTTCGCCACACTGCCGGCCAGCTCGAAATCCACAATGGTCGGTTTGAATGGGCCTATAAAGCGGAACACGATGGTAATGCCGATGGTCGCAGCCAGCAGCCACAGGAATGCCGGCAATCTCTTGCCACCCGGTATGGAGTTTAAAGGATGATACATACCTACCTACCGCTCCATTATCTACAGCGCATAATTATTTGTCAAAAATAGTTTATCCGCGCTGTCCCTGCCTGATGGCCAGCACCACCTTGAGCAGCAGAGCCAATATCAGACCGCCCGTCGCCCATACCCCCATAGTTATAAGTGTTTCGAGCGCAGTGGGAGTGTATTCGGTAATATCTCCCAGCGGTGTGGGTATGAAGCCCGGCACGATCAGGCCGAGCCCTTTGTCGATCCAGATGGAGATGAAAACAGCTGCACAGGCAAGTGCAAGTATCAGCTGATTTTTTCGCATTGAAGGTATGACCAGCAGGATTATGGCGGCACAGGCCAGGAGGATCGATGTCCATATCCACGGCACAAGGCCATAATGATTATCCAATCCAAACAGCAGGTACTGGAAGTGTGACATAGCGCCCGGCTCCTGGCTATAGAAAACCGTGAAGATCTCCAACAACAGGAAAAAGACGGTGATGATGATGGCGTACGTTACGATCTTGGCCACCTTGTCCAGGGACTGGTCGCCCGGCTCGAAGCCGCCCCACTTCTTCATAGCCAGAGCAATTAATATCAGGAGGGCGGGTCCGGAGGCGAAAGCCGAGGCCAGGAAGCGGGGCGCCAGCAGAGCGGTTAACCAGAAGGCGCGTGCTGCCAGCCCGGCGTAAATGAACGCAGTGACAGTGTGAATGCTGATGGCCCAGACTACGGATACGATTGCTACGGGCTTTAACCAGGCCGGTGGAGCGACCTCTTTGTACTCGGCATCCAGCGCCACCCAGCCGAGGACGATGTTGAGCAGCAGGTAAATTGAGAGCACCACCACGTCCCAGAAAATAATCGATCCGGGTGAGGGATATAGAATGATATTGAGAACCCTGGACGGCTGTCCCAGGTCCACCAGTATGAAAGTTATAGCCACCAGACAGGCCGCTACGGCCATAAACTCCCCCAGTATAAGAATGCGGCGGAATTCCTTGCTGTTGTGCAGGTAGTAAGGGATGACGATCATTACGGCGGAAGCTGCCACACCGACGAAGAATGTGAAATTGGCTATATACAGTCCCCAGGAGACGTCCCTGCTCAAACCGGTCACGGCCAGGCCGGTATTCCACTGCTCAAGATAGGCTGCCATGCCTGCCGCCATCAGCACGAGCAGGCCGCTCACCAGGAGCCAGTATTTCTTTCCGCCTCTAAAAATGTTCTCAATCAATGTGAGACCTACAGCAAATAATAGACCTGCGGCCGTGTGCCCAGCTCGGCCTTGCGCCGCAGGTTGAATTGCGATGAAATCAGATCGTATAACTCTGTGCCCGGCTTCAAGTCTCCGAATTTCAATGCCCCGCTGCTGCAGGCTTCTACGCAGGCAGGTTGAAGACCATCTGATAATCGTTCTTCGCAGAAGTTGCACTTCTCGACCACGCCCCTGGTGCGGGTCGGATAGCCCTGCTGGATGATATCGATATAGGGGCGCGGGTCGCGCCAGTTAAAGCTGCGCGAACCGTAGGGGCAGGCCGCCATGCAATAGCGGCAGCCGATGCAGCGGTGGTAATCCATCATGACTATGCCGTCTTCCCTCTTCCAGGTCGCCTGCGTCGGGCACACTTTCACGCAGGGCGGATTATCGCAGTGGTTGCAAAGTACCAGCACCCTGCTGTCCAACAACGGTTCACTGACAAATCCGTTCTCCTGATCAGGGAAAGCCCTCTTGTAGTCGACTTCCCACAGCCATTTGATCTCCTCTTTAGTGTTACCGATGTCAGGTACGTTGTGCACGCTATGGCAGGCGGCAATGCAGTCGACGCAGCCGTCTCCGGCAGTGCAGGCGTTGAGGTCTACGACCATCGCCAGCCGTTTGCCGGCAAACGGGCCCTCGAGAGCCCTGGCCGCCGACGGCCTTGAGATGAGATCGAATGCGGGTTTGGCAGCCACTGCAAGCAGCCCGAGAGCTGCCAGTTTGAGAAAAGAGCGGCGGTCAATATTCATTTCGTCACCTGCGGCGGTGCATTGGCTGGTGGCACATTGTGGCAATCCCAGCAGTTAGGGGCTGTGCCTGTGTAATTATGGCAGCGGTCGCAGAAATCGGCCTTATTGGTGTGGCATTTGAGGCAGGTGCCCGTCAGGTTGATGTCGAATGTGCGGTTATCGCTGGATACATATATGCTATCGCCCTGCCGCACAGCCTGATCCCGCCACTGCTGCATAAGCTGCATGTGATACTCTTTCATATATTGAGCAGATTCCACACACAGGTTCTCGCTGACAGGCAGCACCGGGTCAGGACTGTAATCAGCCTTGCCGCTGGCAGCCATGTACCATACGGGGAAGCTGGCCAGACAAAGGAAAACGGCCAGACCGCCGATTATCTTACCCTTATCATACATCTTGCCCGCCGCCTTCTGAAGGTGTATCTGTTTTCAGGGATTCTCCTCTTAAGTCGGTCTCCCGCGGTTTCTCGCCTTGCATGATAAGAGCATTGCCGAGCAGTTCATGCACACCGGCTGTTTCCACGCCGGGCACCCAGTATTCCAGTAGAGGTGGAAATGAAGCCTTGTCTATGGCGCAGATGCATGCCAGAAGATTTACGCCGTGTTTTTCCCGGACATATTGTACGGCGTTGGCGCGGGGGTACCCGCCGCGTAACCGCATCTCCATATTCTCATCGGAGCCCAGTCCCGCCCCGCTGCCGCAGCAGAAAGTGTGTTCCCTGATAGTGTTCTCCGGCATCTCGTAAAAATAGTTGCATATACGGTTGATGATGTAGCGGGGCTCCTCAAGCAGCCCCATAGCCCTCGCGGGATTGCAGGAATCGTGGTAGGTCACCTTCCATTTATCATTGCGTCCGGGATCCAGCTTCAGTTTGCCGCTGTGTATCAGGTCCGAGGTGAATTCACAGATGTGAACCATTTTTGTCGAACTGGCATTATCAAATTTAGTGCCGGTGATAGGCGAGACCGGCTGTTCGAGGAAAGATGGCGGGCCGTTGAAAGTATCCATATACTGGTGGATAACCCGCCACATATGCCCGCATTCTCCGCCCAATACCCATTTAACCTTTAACCTCTCGGCTTCTGCATATATTTTGGCATTCAGGCTTTTAGCCAGATCGGCCGAGTGAAAAAGGCCGAAATCTCCCCCCTCCGAGGCGTAGGTGCTGAACGTATAATCCAGGCCGATCTCGTGAAAGAGCATCATGTATCCCATCAGTGTGAACCAGGCCGGGCTGGCAAAGAAATCGGCTGACGGGGTGACAAAAAGGATCTCTGCGCCTTTTTTATTTATGGGCACATCCACATCAATACCCGTGATCGTTTTGATATCATCCTGCGCCGATTCCAGGCTCTGCTTCATAGCATGCGGGGGAATGCCCAGGTGGTTGCCCGTGCGGAATGAATTGGATGCCGGGCTGACCACCCATTCGGTGGAGCAGCCCACCAGGTTTAGCAGCTCGCGTCCCAGCATGGTAATTTCACAGGTATCGATGCCGTAAGGGCAGAAGACGGAGCAGCGCCGGCACTCCGAACACTGGTAGAAGTAGTAATACCACTCCTTTATCACCTGCTCGTTCAGCTCCCTGGCGCCGGCCAGCTTTCCCCAGAGCCTGCCGCCGATGGTGAAATACCGGCGGTATATCGAGCGCAATAATTCAGCCCTCATAACCGGCATGTTCTTGGGATCACCGGATCCAATGAAGTAGTGGCACTTGTCAGCGCAGGCTCCACAGCGCACGCATATATCAAGAAATAGTTTCCAGGAGCGGTATTTTTCCAGGCGCTCCTTCATGCCCTGCAAGATGATACGCTTATAGTCCGGCGGCAGTTTCCAGTCAGCATCCTGCGGGTTCCACTGGCGCGGATTAGGCAATTGTAATTGCTCCTGATTCTTAAGCGGTGCTGCGTAGCAGTAGGAACCTTTTTTAAACTCGACGGACGGATCCATCCAGTCCCGCCGGGGAGGATGATAATCGATGCTGGCCAGCTCTTCCGGCCTGTTTAGCTTATCTGCCATCATTGCTCCCCGCAGAAATATTTGTGTCAACGGGAATACCTGCCTTGATCATGGGCTGCCTGAACTCGTCCTCGTATTCAGCATAAGTATGCACTCTAACCGGACGGTTCCAGGGATTAATATGCCTCACCCTGCGATTGTTGTTCTTTGAGTTGCGGGTGGGGCTGAGGAAAACACCGGCAATATGCATCATTTTGCTGAAGGGGAAATAGATTATTAAAACACAGACAAGCAGCAGGTGGATGTAGAAAGGAAGGCCGATGCCCGCAGGAACCGAGGGCCTGAAAGTGATTACGCTGATCGCCAGTTCCTTGACTGCGATCAGGTCCACTTTGAATACAGAGCGCATGAGGATGCCCGAGACTACTACCGCCAGGATAAGAAAAAGGGCCAGGTAATCCGATGCCAGGGATATATACCTGATACGCTGGGAAACGAGGCGTCTTATTAAAAGATACGACACTGCCGCAAGTATTATGAAATCGGTTATAAAGAGGGTGGGCAAAGCCAGCTGAAGTATTCCGTCGATTGAAGACAGCCATATGGAGGGTGTAAAGACAGGCTCAGTGAAATAACGCAGGTGACGGATGATGATGATAAGCAGTGACCAGTGGAAGGCCAGCCCTCCCAGCCAGAGCCAGCGGCTACCGCCGTAGATCAGCCTTTGCGCATCAACCTGCCCCATGCTGCTGTTACGAAAAAGCGAGCGGAAAAAGAGGATCTCCAGCGCCAGGCGACTAAATATGCCCCAGTTGCTCGTGGGGCTTTCGATTTTATCGCTTTTAATCCAGTTCAGAGATGCTTCCTGGCCGCAGGTTGTTGGAATATTGAAAGGCACAGGCGAGTTGGCCCAT
>JAQTLG010000134.1 GCA_028715025.1 Dehalococcoidia bacterium
TCCGAAATCCACTGCACCCTTATACGGAGGCTTTAGTATCGGCTATAGCCAGCTTGCGTCCCGAAGGCGGTGAAAGGATACTGCTGACGGGTGACGTTCCGTCTCCGCTTGACCCCCCTTCCGGTTGCCGCTTCCATACCAGGTGCCGTCGCGTGATGCCTGTATGTTCTCAGATCGACCCGGAACTCAATCAGATTGCACCCGGACATCTGGTATCATGTCACCTGTATGCCTGATCTGAGCTTCTTGCACATATAGTGGCCTTCGATTTCATAACCGAAGCCGCGGCGGAAATAGTCACGAGCTCCCACACCGCTGATTACGGCAATGCTGTCTGCTGCAAATTCATCATGAGCGATTCGCTCCGCTTCTTTGATCAACGCGGATCCCAGTCCCTTGTGTTGTGCAGCCAGGTCGTCCTGCTCGCCGATCGGTACCTCCGAGCCAAAAATGTGGACCTCCCTTATCAGGGCGGGATAAATATCACGTGGACCGATGCGTAGCCGTAACAAACCAAAGAGCGTGCCGGCATCGTCTTCAAAGGACAGGAATACTTCCCTGCCACCTGATGCTTCATAATCGTACCTGTGTAAGGTCGGCGTCCCCATCTTCCAGCCCTCCCGCCGGCGATGGCCGTATTCACGGCAGCGCGTGCACTGGCATAGCGACCCTCTCCTTTTCATAACCTCCTTTACTCCGGATCGTAAGGAAAGGTCACGGCAACCCGCCACGATAAATCTGGTGGGGATATCGCGCATCACGCGCGGGATACGGACATATGCCGGTACGGTATCCTTAATATCGGCGATTAGATCCGTCATTTCGCCCGTGGAGAAAGGAGTATATTTGCCCTGGCGGTACCACTGCTCAAGCTCTGTGCCGGTCACAACCAGAGTGGGATAGATCTTGATTCCATCGGGTTTATACCTGGCATCGTTGAAAAGCAGCTTTGCCTGGGCCAGGTCATGCGCGGGAGTCGATCCGGGGAGGCCCGGCATCCAGTGGTAGTAGACTTTCAGACCATATCTTTTCAACAGCGCTGTGGCATCGATTACATCTTTGACGCAGTGGCCACGCCGGACCAGCCTGTATATGTCGTCGTCCAGTGTTTGCACACCCAACTCCACACGGGTGGTGCCGTACTCGAGCATGCGCTTCACATCATTTTCACTGCACCAGTCCGGCCTAGTTTCGATGCAGAGTCCGACACACCTGTATCTGGCAGTCTCGTTCAATCGCTGGGCTTCCTCCAGGTTTTGTGAAGGACGCCCGTTAAGCGCATCGTAGCACGATCGTATGAAGCTGTACTGATATTCAGGCGGGGAAGCCAGGAAAGTCCCTCCCATTATGATCAACTCTACTTTATCTACGGGGTGCCCCATTTTGGAGAATATATTGAGGCGGAACTGTACCTGCCTGGTCGGGTCGTACTCGCAAGAAAGGGCTCGTAATACTGCGGGGGATTCAGGCGTATAGCTCTTGGGCGAGCCGTCGAATGAGGGACAAAACACGCAGGAGCCGGGACAAGGCATAGGCCTGGCCATTACCGCTACCGGTGTGACTCCCGAGATGGTCCTTGAGCTTTTTCGCATTGTGGGATGCAAATATACAGTTATGATATATTTAAGTTGCGGTTCAAGTTTAGCAAATCAGGCAAGAAGCCACCAAGGACAGTCATATTTCAAATACTTACGACAACATAGCGGAGAGCTGGTACCGCCTTCGGCACAGGACCCGCTTTGAGACCGAACTGCGATCCCTGGCGGATCGTTGGGGGCAGGGTAGGCTGTTGAATATCGGCTGCGCACACGGCCCGGATTTCCTCCCTTTCAGGGGCAGATTTGAGATGTGGGGCCTGGATTCATCGGGACAGATGATCAAGCTGGCCATTAAATATGGGGAGAAACATAACATCAGTCCCAATTTATTAATGGCGGATGCGGTTCAATTGCCCTTTTGCGATGGTATTTTCGATTGCGCATTAGCCGTGGCAACCTATCATCACATCCGCGGCAGGCAGAGCCGGGATATGGCTTTCCGGGAGCTGAGGCGCGTGCTCAAACCTGGAGGGGAAGCCTTTCTCACTGTATGGAACCGGTGGCAGAGGATTTTTCTGGGTAAAGGCAAGGAGGTTCATCTGCCCTGGAAGACCGGAGATCAAGTGATACATAGATACTACTATTTGTTCACCTATTTTGAAATTGTGAAAGCGCTAAGCAGTGTCGGATTCAGAGTGCTGGCAGCCCGGCCAGAGAGCTATTACAGACTACCTTTAAAATGCTTTTCACGCAATATCTGCGTCCTGGTTAAGCGGGATTAATCTGGTTCGTGACGGACCCGCTGCATCTCAAGCTCAATATCATCTGGCGCTGTTGAAAGCACAATCGGTATAAAAGTCCTGACGATATTGGGGTCGAACTGAGTGCCGGCGCATTTTTCCAGCTCGGCAACGGCTTGTTTGAATGTGAGTGCCGTGCGGTAAGGCCGCTCCGATATCATGGCTTCGAAAGCATCGGTAACACACGGGATGCGTGCTTCAATGGGAATCGCCTCACCTTTCAGACCTGCCGGGTAACCCCCGCCGTCCCATCGCTCATGGTGGTGCCTTACAGCAGCCAGGCAGGCGCTCAGGCTCGGGACGTGTCCCACAATGGTGGCTGAAAGCCTGGGGTGCTGTTTGAGCAATTCCCACTCCTCATCCAACAATTTCTCACTCTTATTGAGTACGCTGTCCGGTATGCCCACTTTTCCTATATCGTGCAGGAGCGCTGCCGCGCTGACCAGTGTCACCTGTTCCGGAGCCAAGTTCAGTTTTTCCGCGACGGCAACAGCATACCGGCTTACACGGCGTGAATGGCCGTAGGTAAATTTGTCCCTCGCCTCCAGGGTTGCCGCCAGCGCATATATAGTGCTCAGCACTTCTGCTTCCGAGTTTACGCTGACGCTGGGCTCGTTAAGTGAGAATAGAGTGCGTGATGCTATAGAGGTCCTGTTTTGTCCCGTACGCTTGGCATAGTAGAGCGCCATATCGGCCGCGTAGCAAAGCTCATCAAGCGTGGTACCGTCGCCGGGCCAGGATGCGACTCCGATGCTGACCGATAGATCGAGCTGCCGTGCCGCCATTGCTTCAGATATCCTCTCGCGCATGCGCTCGGCAACGCTGAAGGAGTCCATAGTGGACGAGTTAGGAAGTATCACCGCGAACTCATCGCCTCCATACCTGAAAGCCTGGTCAGATGACCTGATGGAGCTCTTAATTATATCTGCTGCCTGGACCAGGAGCCGATCGCCTGCAAGATGTCCAAATGTATCGTTGTATTTCTTGAAGTTATCCAGATCGATCAGCAATATCGAGAGGATATCACCGTATCTCGAGTGGCGGTCTATTTCCTCGCGCATCCTTTCGTCGAAATGGCGGCGGTTGAAAAGCTCGGTGATACCGTCGATGCGGGCAATCTCCTCCGATTTGGTAAAGAGACGGCTGTTTTCAATAGGCGCAGCAATCTGTGACGCAAGGTGCTCCAGGAGGATCGTCTGATCGGGGCTATAAGCCGCGGCCTGCTTGCTTCCGACAAGTAAAACTCCTATCACTTCTCCCTTATTCACCAGCGGCAGATAAAGCATCGATTTGATCCCGCGTTTGGCATGATCTTCGCCTGTCCAGAACCTTCTACTCTGGGAAAGATCGCGTTCATAGAATGAACGTTTGTTGAGGAAGACCCATTCAGCAGTAGTGCCGGCCAGGATTATTTTTTGCCCCGTATTCCAGGCAGAGCCGACATCGGAAGATACGGCAGCAAAATAAATCTCGTTTTCTTCGATCAGGCAGATCGCAGTATAGTCTGCCTCAACCACTTCCTGTAGTTCGTCTGCAAAGGCGTCATAGACATCCTGTATATTGAGGCTGGATGAGATCACGGCTGCCAGTTGGTTGATAAGAGATAACTCCTGCTCGCGCTTGCGAAGCTGGTCCTGCAGGTATTCTTTTTCCAGGCTGGTAGCAATATCCCGGATTACCCTTTCAGCCAGGTTTATATCCTCAAGTGTGTATCTGCGTTTATCTACCCGTTCTCCCAGCATCAGTAGGCCGATTGTTTTGCCCCTGCTTATAATGGGGAGAAAAAGATTAATATCCAGCCGCTTAATAGTATCTTTCTCCTCATTCCACAGGCCTTTAAATTCAGGGGCTATTTCCAAAGTTTCACGGGGTAGATAGGTATTCTCCTTTGCCAGCCACTCCAGCAGCGGGCTGTCTTTTTTAATAGTGAATGAAGCGCCGTTGCTTAATGGAGGGAGAGCAAACCGCACGTAAAAATCCGATCCGTCTTCCTGAGGCAGCAGCAGGAATGCCTGTTTGCACCTGAGCGAGCCGGAGAGCAATGTCAGAAGCTCGCTGCCGAGTTCATCAAGGCTGATCAGACGCCTTATTCTGTCCCTGACCAGTGTATTTAGTTGTTGCCTATAGCTGTAACTTTCCCTGTAAAAGAGTTTATCTATCTGGCTGGATGTAAAGCTCCGAATCTGCAGAATCACCAGTGTTATAATCAGTGCGATTCCCATGCCCAGCACCAGATTAAAGGGAGCAATCTCAATATTAAATAAAACGTGGGCGATGGCGAATAGAACAAGGTATATGCCGACACCGACTACAGCCATTAACAGCAAGCTCAGTCCGCGGCGGGCTATCAGCCGCAGGTCCAGCAGGCGATGCCTGATCACTGTATATGTAAGAATAAACGCGAGAATACAGTTGCCAACCTGTGCCATGGGATGAACACGGCCGACCTCTATGGCTGTAGTGAGCGAAAAAATGAGGGCTATACAAAGACCGAATATGAGGTAGATGATCTGGTTACGTACAATCGGGTCCGCCAAATGGCTCAATTTTCTCGCCAGTAAAAATGCATCTCTCGCCAGTAGGAAGAAATTGAAAAGCATCACCGGGTAAAGCCAGAAGCCATAAATCGGTAATACTCCGTTCTCAAAGATAACAGTCTGGGGTAGGAAAAGTAGAACAAAAATAATTGAAATAACGGAAAAAACAAAGGCCAGGGGAAAGCCGGGCTTGGCGGTCTCATAATACGTACGTAAAAAATAGTGAAGCGGCGCTATAGAAAGAGCTAGAAAACACAGTGTTATTTTGGCGAGCCATACCTTGTCATCCATGAAGAAGTCGCTGCGGAAGAGGAAGGTACCGAGGCTCCATATCATCATGCCGACGAGAAAAGCCGCAAACAGCCTCTGTCGCCTCTGCCATGGGCGGTTAGCAATTAGCAGAATAAGGAGCGGTATATAGGCTATAGTCGCTAAGAGCGAGACTAATGTACCGATATTCATAATTTAGAAGTAAATGATGTATATCAGTCATTATCAGTGGAATCAGATATAAAAGTCAAGGGAATTTATGTAGCCGATTATATTAGAATGCTTAAAAGTAAGCATCTGGCGGTCGCTTTCAGGCGACCGCCAGATGCAATTTTCAGATAGCCCTGATTCTATTGATCGAGTTTATTTCCCAGAAGTTATGCCTACCGGTGTTGACACAGGGGCAGGAGTCTCGGTGATCT
>JAQTLG010000135.1 GCA_028715025.1 Dehalococcoidia bacterium
CGTATATTCCAGATACTGATAAGGGGGTAATTGTACGACATGAGAAAGACGTGGTCCCCAGTGATTCTAGCCGTATTAGCTGCTGTGTTAATTGGGATGACGGCCAATTGCGCCGGGCCGGTGAAAAATTTAAAGCAGATGAAATCGGCTACGGAGAACCTGCAGTCTATTATCCAGTCCAAGCTATTGAACCTGGACAATGCCGTTTCCGACGCTGCTGAAAAAATCGCAAAAAGTGGACTGCAGGGGGATGAGACAAGGGGAATATTGAACGGGCTTTGCAGGAAATACCCCTACCTGACGGACTGCTCGACCTCGGATCCTCAGGGCAGGATGCTCACCGTGGCGCCCGAGGCATACCGCCGTTACGAGGGGACGGAGACCGCTACCACGGAGGCCTCGAAGAAGTTCTTTGCGGATTTCGCTGAGAACAAAAAACCAATGTTAAGCAATGTCTTCAGGGCGGTTGAGGGTATCGATGTCGTGGTGCTGGTCCGGCCGGTGATCACAGAGGATGGCGAATTGCTGGGTATGGTCAGCGCTCTGTTCAAACCGGGGGACCTGCTGGACGGTACCATCGCGCCCGCTGCAGATGTGAGGGCCATCAAAGTGAATGTGATGCAGCTTGACGGAATGGTAATTTACTGTTCGACGGGAACTGAGACCGGTAAAAACGTGCTCACCGATCCATCATATATAAATTACCCTGAATTAATCGCGCAGGCTGAGATAATTGCAGCGCAGAAGACCGGTACTGGCGGCTACATATATCCCGACGCAGCAACGGGAAAGCTGGTGAAAAAAACAATATATTGGACCAGTGTCGGGTTGCACGATAACGAGTGGCGGCTTGTTTCGATCGCCGAACTCAGCAACTGAATTTTATCTCAGATACTCTATGTTTACATCGGGTATAAATGCGATGCCCGGCTTGGCCAACAGCTCTATAAATCTTGCGCCTTTTGAAGGATGAAACAGATTGGCCGAAGCGCTGCTTCTGATAGCCCATGCGGTATCAAGCCCTCGCTCGGTCCCGGCCAGCGCCAGCACATCCTTGCCCTCCGGAATTACGCCGGCGTCCACACACATCAAAACACATTCCAGACAGACCAGGGTCCCGGTGGATATCAGTTCCAGGGTCTTGGCAACGAGGTCAAGGCCGGTGACTTTATGCAGATGTACACGCATTGAGAAGGTCGGGCCGAAAAAAGGTATCGTTCCCTGAACGATCTTTACCTTGAGCTTGTCGAGCCGGTCCCTGTTCTCCCCCGTAATCGCCATGGGTACGTGTTTCAGGCCCTGTCCAGCCCATTCCGAACGTATCCGTTTCAATTCGGGTATATCGGCAAAAGGCCCCTCGCCCATACCGTCAACTTCCCAGTTCATACCCTGGGGACAGGTGACACAGATCACCTTTTTACCGCCGACCTTTTCCGCCAGCTTAAGCGCTGAATCTCCTGTTATTGAGGCTACTACTATGTATTCATATTTAGACGAAGCTGCTCTGACAATCTCAATGACTTCGTCTGTATTGATCGGACCCGGCCTCTCAAAAACCCTCATGGATGACTTTCTCCTTAGTAAGATCCTTTGAGCTACAGGCCTCCCGTATTAAGCCCTCCACGTGCAGCTTTTATATCATGAATACGCGGTGGATTTAACGTTGCCACTTTTGCTGTTAATGACGCGCCTTAACAATTATGTTTTTTTTCGTGTGATCAGCACAATGAATGCAATCAATGCCAATAAAGCACAGACAGCATCTATGATCGCGTAGAACACGTCACCTGCAGTGAGGCTGCTGATTCCAAACAGGATACAGGCAATAAAATACGCCAGGGGCAGAAAAATATTTATATTGCGAGTCTTTTTAATTAATGTCTCGTATAATTGAAATAACCAACCTATTATTGTAAAAATAAGCCCCGCTAAATACATAACCTCTCATTCCTCCTTGAAGCTGCTTGCATATACTATCGCCCTCGTTATTAATTGCGAGCCTGTTTACGGACTGATTATATTGAACATTGGATCGAAGCTGTCCATCATTCCCATCAGATCGATTATTTTTAAAGCATCTCCTTCAATGGTTACCTTTCCTGCTAAAATTTCCTTGGGAAAGGAAGTTTCCCCTGCCAGTACCGAGATCAATGTGGCACGCGACAGATTTAGTGTGGCATCGGCTGTACTGGATAGTCTCCCGGAAGTGTAAGTCAGCGCCGAATTCTCAAGGTTAAGGACATACTTATCGCCGGTATCGGTGAAATTCCAGTTGATTACAATCTTTTTACCCTCGGCTTTCGGACCGTTAAGGCGGCTGCCCATCAAGTCGAAATACTGGGGCAATGTTATACCTCTCACCATATCGGGGCTGACACTGCCCGCGCCTATGCTTTTACTCATCCCTGTACGCAGCTCGGAGGCGCCCACCAGATAACAGTTGCGCCATACGGTGGATTCAGCCTGGTAAGCGAGTTGTTCCATCGCGTCAGCCTCCAGGTTACGCGCCTCCTGATTGTCGGGATAAGCGAAGACAACCTGATTCATCACCTGCGCTACCCACCGATAATCACCGTTTGCATAATCAACTTTTGCCCTGTCGATAACAGCCTGGGGACCGCCCATATATTCGACATATTTCTTGCTGGCCTCAACCGGCGGTAACGGATTGAGGTTTGCGGGATTGCCGTCGTAGAAACCGAGATATTTCTGGTAGACGGCCCTTACATTGAAACTAAGCGTCCCATAGTAGTCGCGAACATCCCATCCCCTGGCCAGGCTTTCCGGCAGTTTGATCATTTCGGATATTTCATTGGGCGTATAGCCATGGTTCAGCAGCCGGAGCGTCTGATCATGAGTATATTTATACAGGTCACGTTGCTGCTTGAGATAGCTGACAATCTTTTCATTGCCCCAGCATGGCCACTCTTGTGAGGCAAAAATCACATCGGTCTTGTCACCATACAGCTCGATCATCTCATTAATCGCTTTGGCCCACGCATTGCCATCGCGAACCTCCGCGCCTCGAGGGGTCAGTAAATTATGGTTACTCTGGCTTGCGATCTCGGCTGTGTCAAGCGCCCGTAGCTGTGGAAAGTAGATGGTCATCGCGGCCGGCGCCTCAGTGCCTGAGACTATCTGGAATTCCATTTCCACTCCGTCAATGACCAGCTTTTCACCCGTAGCTTTAATTTCCTTGTTAGGCCCGATCAGAGCCATTGTACCAACGGGTAAGGCTTTGCTGCCTCCACTATCTACCATACCCCCGGCATTCCTTGGCAAATAGATACCAAACTGGTACTGCGCGCGGCGGCTCATGGCATTGCCGGCCAGTATGTTCTCACTGATGGCATAATCGAGGAAACCCTCGGGCGCGATAACCTGAACCCGGCCGGACTGTGCATCCTCATCAGATATAATGCCTTTGATACCGGCAAAATGATCGATATGGCTGTGCGTATAGATAATGGCTGCCACCGGTTTTACTCCGCGCTCCCGGTAGTACAGGTCAAGCATGGCTTTGGCAGTCTCGGCACTCATTCCCACATCTATAATAATAATCTGGCTGTCGCCTTCTACGATGGTCATATTGGTAATGTCAAACCCTCTTACCTGGTAGATGCGGTCCGTAACTTTGTAGAGGCCGTTGTTCAAGTTGAGCTGAGAATGTCGCCAGAGCAGGGGATTAACAGTCAAAGGCGTCTCTGTTTGTTTCTCGAAATCGAAGTCTGGCATGGACCAGGCGATTCCGCCATCAGCGTTTTTGATCACAAGGTCCGGTACAGTGGCAATGAATCCGCGTTGTGCGTCTTCAAACTCTTCCCGGTCGGCGAAATCAAACTGGTTTTTTACTTCGTCGTTGGCTTTAACAGTCCATTCGGATGCCTCCGTCTGTGCGCCCAAAGAGATCGCTGGAGTCGCAGTTTTATCAGGGGCTTTCTCGCAGGCGGAAAATGCGGTCAGCATGATTCCAACCAAGATAAAAATAGTCACAAGTACGATTCCTGAACGTTTGATCAGACGCATATTTATCTTGCCTCCTGCCCAAAATGATTATGATGCGAGATTACGTTATCCGCTGGAGAAAGATGGGGTGAGTGGAGGGATTCGAACCCTCGATATCCAGGGCCACAACCTGGCGCCTTAGGCCTCTGGGCCACACTCACCACAACGGGAAAGATTATAGCGTAAAGGGAGCGGTTTTTACCAGTTTGATTTTTGTAGGGGCGGGTTTTTAAACCCGCCCGAAATATGCGGGCGCAGCTGAAGCAACGCCCCTACAGCTATAATTGCCTGTTGTTCCGATAGATAAAAACCTGTACCGACAGGCCAAAGAGGATGGTAAAAACGAGTGCGACCAGCAGGCCGTTGGTGGTATTATCCGGTGGTATGCCTGAAGTCGGAACCGTCGGCTCCGCGGCTGTGTTAAATGAGAATACCGGGCTGCTGTCGCCCGGTACCGGCTTGAGCGGCGTGACCTGCCAGAAATAAGCTCTCGCGTACTCCAGCCGCCAGGGAAGTTTGAAGGCTGCGGCATCGACTGTCTGGTCGATCACGGGCTGATCCAGTTCAGGGTTCCCGGCAAGCACGAAGCGGTATCCGGTGGTGCCTTGCGTCGGAGACCAGGAGAAGCCGAGCGGATAGGGTGGAATCTCGCAGGCGTTATGGCAGGGCTGCAGAGATTCTATGCCCGCACAGGAAGGTGATGAAACAGGATAGCCGGGGCGGACGCTGAAGCTGAAGGCGGGAGACCAGCGGCTGCGTATAACCTGGCCGGTGGCTGCCCTCCTCACCCTCACACGCCAGAAATAGTCCTGCCCGGCTGCGGGAAGCACGCCCGGCCTGATATAGTACGAGGGGTAAAGCGAGTTCTCTGGAACGAAGAAGGGATTGGCCACAGGCTCCGCCTCGGTGACTACCAGGTCGAACCATTTGTCCTTGCCTACCTCCACCTGGTAGGCGTCGGCCAGCGAAAGCTGCTCCCACCTGAGGTCGACCTGCGCGTTGCGGCCCGTCACAGGATCGCAATAGACCAGGCTGTTGCCCTTAGGTGAGATCAGCCAGGGGGAGTGGTTGGCCAGCGTGTCCCTGAACGCCCATAGCAGTCCCGTCCCAGCAGTGTAATCATAATCGCGTGCGTCGAACGCCCAGAGCGTATCGTCGACATATACCAGCGAGGTCGGCTCCAACCGGAAGCGGACCCCTGCGGAAAGTCCGGTCGACAGGCTGTCCCAGAATATCCCGTCCTTTGGTATGCCGCCGCGGGAGTAGGTGGTCCTCGATACCCCAGTCGCATCGTTGGTCTGGCTGAAGGCGGCATAGTACATACCCCGCACCGCTGCCGCCTGCCCGTAATAACTGTTATCGGGCGGCACCATGTCGTCCCAGCGGTTGCTGTTGCCCACGGTCCAGCGGTACTGCCCGCCCGCATCGTCGGCCAGATAAATGAGCCGATTATCCTGGAAGTCCTCGTCGAAGGCCACATGACGGTTTCCGTTGCTGTAGGCCGGCGCGGTTATTAATT
>JAQTLG010000136.1 GCA_028715025.1 Dehalococcoidia bacterium
GGCACACGTGACATTCGAAAAGGAAAAAGATTACGTTGTCATGGAAGGCAAGGTAATCATCGTTGATGAGTTTACAGGCAGGCTGATGTTCGGCCGGCGTTACTCGGAGGGGTTGCACCAGGCCATCGAGGCCAAGGAAAACGTCAAGATACAGAAGGAGAGCATCACGCTGGCCACTATCACCTTCCAGAACTACTTCCGCCTCTACAGCAAGCTGGCCGGCATGACGGGCACTGCGGCCACCGAGGCCGAGGAGCTTTTCAAGATATATAAGCTCGATGTGGTGGTAATGCCTACCAATAAGCCCATGATACGGGCGGACAACCAGGACCTGATCTACAAGGACGAAGACTCCAAGTTCAAGGCTATCGCCAGCGAGATAGAGAAATTGAGCAAAGAGGGCAAACCGGTGCTGGTCGGCACCGTCTCCATCGAAAAATCCGAATTATTAGATGATCTGCTTATGCGCAGGGGTGTGCGGCACGAGATACTCAACGCCAAGTACCACGAGCGCGAGGCTGAAATCATCAAGCAGGCCGGCAGAGTGGGCGCCGTAACAGTGGCTACCAATATGGCGGGGCGCGGCGTGGACATCATACTGGGAGGTAAGCCGCCGGCGAGAGAGGATTTCCAGGACGAGAAGGAGTTCCAGCGGAAATACGATGAGTGGAAGTTGGAACACGAGAGGGTGCTGGAGTTGGGCGGGCTGCACGTCATCGGCACGGAGAGGCACGAGGCCAGGCGCATCGACAACCAGCTGCGCGGCCGCGCCGGACGCCAGGGCGACCCCGGGACCTCGCAGTTTTTTGTCTCACTTGAGGATGATATAGTCAAGCGCTTCGGCGGAGACCGTGTTAAAGGCGTGATGGAGTGGGCCGGCATGGACGAGAATACATCGATCGAGCACCCCATGATCAGCAAGGCCATCGAGAATTCGCAGGTCAAGGTTGAAGCCTTCCATTTCGACATCCGCAAGCATCTGGTCGACTACGACAACGTGGTCAACAGGCACAGGGAAGTC
This sequence comes from Dehalococcoidia bacterium, assembly GCA_028715025.1. Taxonomy (GTDB): domain Bacteria; phylum Chloroflexota; class Dehalococcoidia; order GIF9; family UBA5629; genus CAIMUM01. The sequence goes on from JAQTLG010000136.1 coordinate 1,022, forward strand.
ATCTACAGCGAGCGAGACAAGATTCTATCGGGGGCGGACCTCAAGGCTAATATTCAGGAGCTGGTCGAGAAGCAGATCGAACAAATAGTAGACGCCTATTGCCACGGCTACGATGCCCCCGATCTCGAGGGCATTCTGCGAGAGATGGCTGAGATGTTGCCTCTGCCCGAAAACACGGCTGACATGCAGCTGGATAAGCTGGGAAAGAAACAAATCACCGAGAGGCTGATCGACTATACACGTAAGGTATACGAGCTCAGGGAGAAAGACCAGGGGCCGGAGCAGATGAGATTACTCGAGCGACTGGTAATGCTCAGGGTCATCGACGACCACTGGAAGGAACATCTCACCGCCATGGACCACCTGCGACAGAGCGTGGGTCTGCAGTCGGTCAGGCAGATCGACCCGCTGGTGGTCTACAAGAAAGAGGGAGGGGCTTATTTCGACAGCCTCATGGCGGGCATACAGCACGACATCGTTCACACGATATTCAAGGTCAGTATCGAGAAAAAGGAACTACCGACCAGGCGACCCTCCGCCGTACCGGGACAGAAGGTCGGTCGCAACGATCCCTGCCCCTGCGGCTCAGGCAAGAAATACAAGCACTGCCACGGGAAATAAGCATTCCCGTAGGGGCGTACCTTCAGGTGCGCCCGCCTGTCTGCCTCAACTGGTTTTCTGCTTCTTTGCCTCTTCTTCCTGTAAAATGCGTCGCATGATCTTGCCGACCATCGACTTGGGCAATTCGGTCCTGAACTCCACATGCCGGGGCACTTTATAGGCGGTCAGGCGCTCTTTGCAGAAGGCCTGTATCTCCTGCGGCGTGCATTGCTGGCCGGGCTTGAGGACGATCCAGGCTTTGACGGCCTCGCCCTGAACGTCGTCTCTCACTCCGGCTACGCTGACCTCCAGCACCGCCGGATGCTGTGTGATCACCTCTTCCACCTCGCCGGGGTATACCTGGTGGCCGCTGGGTTTGATCAGCTCCTTCTTGCGCGAGGTGATAAAGAGATATCCGTCCTCGTCCAGGTGGCCGATATCCCCGGTGTACTGCCATTCGCCGCGGAACATCTCGGCCGTGGCCTCCGGATGGTTCCAGTAACCCTGCATCAGATGCGGGGCCTTCACGATGACCTCGCCGTCCTCGCCCGTCTTCAGTTCCTGTGTGCCCGTATCGATATCGACGATCTTCATCTCCACATCCGGCGTGGGCATGCCCACCGAGCCCTCCTTCCATTTTCCCACGACGGGACCCATGACCAGTATGCCGGATTCGGTCAGCCCGTAAGCCTCTACAATCTTCCCGCCGGTCAGAGCCTCCCATCTTTTCTTGGTATCAACCAGCAGCGGAGCCGCTGCGGTTATGCACATCTTGAGATTGCTGAAATCTATCTTGCCGGACTTTACATCGGGATGGTTCATAAGGGCGATAAAAAGTGTTGCAACACCGGGGAAGAAAGTTGGCCTGGTCTTTTTAAAGGTGGCGAGCAGGTCTTTGATATCGCGCGGATTGGGTATCAGCACGATGGGCACCGGCGGGTTTACGATGGTTGAGATCAGTATCCAGTTGCCGGCGCCGTGGAAGATGGGCATCAATAAAACAGCCTTATCGACCCAGCCCTTCATGATGGGCGAGCACCAGGCGCGTATCTGCATGGCATTCATAACAATGCCGCGGTGCGAATGCATCACGCCCTTGGGGGCGCCGGTCGTGCCGCCGCTGAAAAGTATCAGGGCGGTGTCAGTCGGCTTGACTATGACATCAGGCAGCGGCGACCCGGCGTATTTGCGCATGATCTCCTGCAGCCAGAGGTCACCCGGCTGCAGCTCGATCCTGTGGCCCCCCTTCTTCTCCATCAGCAGGGTGAACATGGCACGCATGAAGGGGCTCAGGTATTCCTTGATGGAGGTGGCTATGATCGTCTTCACGTTCGTTTTCGATTGTATTTTCTTGACCTGGCTATAGAAAGGAGTAAGCACGATCACGGTCTCAGCGCCGCTGTCCTTAAGGGCGTGTATCAGCTCTTCTTCGGAGTAGAGCGGATTGACCTGCGCCGTGATGCCGCCCGCCTTCCATACGGCAAACTGGCTGATGATTATCTGGGGGCAGTTGGGCATGATCAGCGCAACACGGTCCCCCTTCTTCACGCCGGTGCCGGCCAGCGCCTTCGCCAGTGTATCTACATACTCCACAAACTGCCGGTAGGATATGGTATTGCCTTTGAACCAGATCATCATGTGGTCGGGATTCTGGCTGGCGTTCTCCTTGATGACTTCGAGCAGGGTGATGTCCGGATAGGGCTGCAGGCTGTGGGCTACACCTTCGTCGTAGTTTTTCAACCAGGGATAATTGGCCACTGCTTACCTCCTCGTCTTGTTAGTGTCGCCTTGGACTGAAACCGGCATCGATTATACCATGAATACGGGATACACGTGGTAAAATAATCGCTGTGAAAAACGCGGAGATTGCCACGGTTTTCGATAACATAGCTGACCTGTTGGAGCTCAAGGGTGAAAACAGGTTCAAAATCCGCGCCTACGTGCGCGCCGCCGAGACCATCAGGCACCTGCCCGAGGAGATGGAGTTGATGCACGAGGAGGGCAAGGATTTCCGGGATATCACGGGCATCGGCGATGCTATCGCAGCCAAGTCGATGGAGCTTATCACCACAGGCCGGCTGAGGTTTTACGATGAGCTGAAGGCCAGCCTGCCCGAGGGCATCATCAACCTGATGGAAATACCCGGCATCGGCCCCAAGACCGCGTACAAGCTGGCTACCGAACTCGGCGTGGGAAGCGTTGACCAGCTCGAGGCGGCCATCAGGGACGGCAGGGTGGCCAAACTGGAAAGGATGGGAGATAAGACGGCCGCCAATATACTGCGCGCCATCGAAGCCTTCAGACGCAAAGACAGGCGCATCCCCCTGGGAGAAGCCTTGCCGGTGGTCGAAGAGGTTTTGAGCGCACTGCAAACTGTGCCCGGAGTCCTAAACCTTACGCCTGCCGGCAGCCTGCGCAGGTTTAAGGAGACTGTAGGCGACATCGATCTGATGGCCACCGCCGACGATCCCGAGGCCGTTATCAGGGTTTTTGTGTCGTTGCCGCAGGTGAGGGAAGTGCTGGCGCAGGGACCCACCAAGGCCAGCGTGATCCTGCCAGGCGGGCTGCAGGCCGACCTGCGCATCGTGGAACACGCCGATTTCGGATCGCTGCTGCAGCATTTCACTGGAAGCAAGCAGCATAATGTCACGCTGCGCACCTGGGCACAAAAGAAGGGGTTCAGCCTCAGCGAGTACGGCATTTCGAATATAAATACCGGAAGGGTGGAGAGGTTTGCCCGTGAAGACGCCTTCTACGCTTACCTCGGGCTGCAGTATATCCCTCCCGAGATCAGGGAGGATATGGGAGAGATCGACCTTGCCGAGAGAAAGGCTATTCCAGACCTGATCGAGCAAAAGGATTTAAAAGGTGATTTTCATACGCATACCATCGGCAGTGACGGTATAGACACCATCGAAGCCATGGCGGCCGCGGCCAGAGAGCTGGGTTACCAGTACCTGGCTATTACCGATCACTCCAGCGGGCGCAATATCGGCAGCGACAGGAAGCTTGACCGCGTTGCAAGGCAGACAGCCGAGATAAAAAGGCTCAACGCCTCATCCAAAGGGCCGTATCTGCTGAATGGTGTCGAGGTGGATATAAAGGCGGACGGCAGCCTGGACCTTCCCGACGATGTTCTGGCTGAGATGGACATCGTAATAGCCTCGGTGCATTCGTCCTTCATGCAGGCCAGGGACGTGATGACGCGCCGCATAATAGGCGCGATCGAGAATCCCCATGTGGATATGATAGCCCACCCCACCTGTCGCAAGATAGGGGAGCGTGAGCCGGTGGATGTAGACCTGGAGGCCGTATACAGCGCAGCCGTAAAGCACGGTAAAGCACTGGAGATAAATGCCATCCCCGACCGGCTGGATCTTAAGGACATACATGCTTACCGCGCGCGCGAGCTGGGGGTGACTCTGGCCATCGGCACTGATGCCCATGCTGTGTATCATCTCGGTTTCATGAAGTTCGGCATCGGCGTGGCCCGCCGGGCGTGGTGCCGACCGGGAGATATTTTGAATACCAGGCCGTTGAACGAAGTACTCGCTTTCCTGCACAGGAGTTAGCCCATTATGATGAAGCCGCCGCAGGATGAGGACAGGGGTCAGCGCGCAGCAGCTCTGGCGGGCGACGCACGCGCCATCAAGCACCTGAAGGATGAGGTAAAGGCCGGCAAAAATTGGTATTCCGCACTGCTCGCGACTATTGCAATGTGGCGTAGCACCGAGGAAGAATATAAGGGCGAGCGCTACCTTTATCTGGTGGGGGGCGAGGCGTTCGACTGGCTGCGCCTGGCCGAACGGCTCTGCGATGAGATAAAAGAGTCGATACCCGGGGATGAGCTGACCGGCCTGCTCTTCTTCGACCGGCCCCCGATTGAGGTGAGCGAGCAGGAA
>JAQTLG010000137.1 GCA_028715025.1 Dehalococcoidia bacterium
CCTGTCAGAGACACCGCCGCCGTCTGCGGCGAAGCCGGTTCCCATCGGAGGTACGGATAGGCGGTTTTTGACCTCCAGCTTACCGATCTTGGTGGGTTGAAAGAGAACCTGGTATTTATCTGACATAGGGGCACTCCTTTGTACTGGCGCTGTTTCTCAGACATTATAGCCTTTCGCAGGCATGAAAGGGGAAACGGACGGCCTTTTCAAATAGGGAGCAGGTTCAGCAGCGCCCCGACGGCCAGGCCCGAGCAAAGCATTATTCCCAGGGCTATGAGCAGGCTCTTCCATCCCATCTCCCTCAACATGATCATCAAGGTAGCTATGCAGGGGAAGAACATAACCAGTACAACGCTGCTGACGACAAGCTGTTTGGCGGATAGCTCGAGCGGCGCCAGCAGTGCCATCGCCGCGTCCATGCGGAAGAAGGCCACGAAAATGGCGGCCACAGCTTCCTTGGGCAGTCCCAGCAATCCGCTTACCACAGGAGCCGTGAAATCGGTGATGGCCTGGAAGACACCGGTCAGGTAAAGCACGTTGATGACGGGGACAGCTATGACCATGATCGGGACGGCCTCTATGATAAAGCCGCGTACTCTGATCCAGAGCTTCTCCATCATCAATTTCCAGGGCATCAGGCGGTAGGGATGTATCTCGATGAGGAGTTCGGGTGTAAAACCTTTAACCGCCCGGTTAAGTATGATACCGATAATAATCCAGACGGTCAGAAGTGTGGCGTAGATGATGGCAACGTACTGAAAGCCATGCTGTCCCACCAGCCCCAATATCAGGGCCTGCAGCGAGGCGCAGGGTACTGCGATAGCAATCAGTGTCATGGCGATGAACCGCTCCTTGCGGCTTTCCAACACGCGTGTGGCCAGCATGGCCGGCACGTTACATCCGAATCCCAGTATGGTGGGTATGATGGCGTAACCGTGCATGCCGAAGCGGTGCATGATGGTATCGATCATCACAGCCAGACGGGGCAGATAGCCGGTATCCTCCAGCAGCCCCAGTGCGAAATAGAAGGTAATGATGTAGGGCAATACCAGGGCGAAAGGTACATACAGTGCCGTGGTCAGCAATCCCCAGGACTCCACGAAGTCGATCTGCCCGTCGAACAGCCTGCCTATCAGGATATCATGCAGAAACGGTACGCCGGCGGTCAGGTTGCTGATAGCCGATACGATGGGCAGCCAGAGAGCGTTGAAAACGGGCTGGGCAATAAACTTATAAATCGTCTCGCCTCCATAGACCACGAAAGCGAAAACAGCGATAGCGATAAGTAATGCAATGATAGTGCCCGGCAGCGGCCTCACCGTAGCGTCAGCCAGCGATTCTCCCAGGGTGTGGTGGCGGTGGGTGACCTTCTGTGCCTGCCCGATAATCTCACCGATGCGGGACCAGCGCTCCTCCCTGGTGGCGGCGGGGTTGGCCCGCATCACCGCCCGCGGGATGCTCTCGACCAGGTACTTAATACCCTCGCCCGTGGTAGCCACAGTTGGAACCACAGGCACGCCCAGCATCTGTTCAAGCTCGGCAACATCAATCTCGATGCCGATATGCCGGGCATCGTCCCAAACATTGAGTGCAACAATTATTGGTATCCTTTCCTCGAGGAGCTCAAGTGTCAGGTACAGATCGCGTTCCAGGTTGGTGGCGTTGACCACATTGACGATGATGTCCCCGTCCCTCAGCATTTTTCTGGCCACTTCACCCGCCTGCCCGGAGCTTCCCAGGGAGTAAACGCCGGGCGTATCTATAACATCGGCGTTCTGATTGGCCACGCGCATATGTCCTGAGGAGAACCCTATAGCGGTGCCCGGGAAGTTATCGGAGGTCACCAGAGAGCCTGTCAGGCGTGAAAAAAGGACGCTTTTGCCCGCGCCGGGATTACCTGCAAGAAGTATCTTCATCGGTGAGCCCGTCCGGAATCACGAAAATCTTATCTGCGATGCCGCGGCCCAGAGAAAGCTGCACGTTATCGACGCGGATGGTGATCGGGCCATGCAGGTACATCGAGCAGAAGCGGGTGATGCGCTTACCCGGCCGTATGCCCATGGCTGTCAGTTTCTCCACCAGCCCTCGTCCTCCCTCCACTGTAGAAACCAGCGCCTGCTGGCCGTCCCGCATGTTTGAGAGCGAAATTACTGCGTTAGCCATACTTAACAACGGCACCTGGAGCAGTAGCCGCTCAGGTTCACCTCGGCGTTGACGATATCAAAGCGCCGGGCTTTGGCCACTTCGTTGCGTATGCGTTTGATAAGTGGATATTCGAACTCTATAACAGCGCCGCAGCCCAGGCACACCAGGTGGAAGTGTCCGCCGTTCTGCAAGGCCTCGTAGTGATGGTGCTCCTGGCAGAGATGGCTTTCTTCGACCAGACCCAGCTCTTTGAATTTGCTGATAGCCCGGTACACGGTGGACAGGCTGATGCCCGGCATCTTGCGCCAGGCCCGGGCGTATATCTCGGCGGCGGCCAGGTGGCCCCCGCCTTTGCTGATGATATCGAATATCAGTGAGCGCTGGCTGGTAAGCCTGTTGCCCGGCTTCTTGAGTATCTTCTTATCCAGCTTCACTACTGCCATTTTAATGCTAATGCGAATTATTTGCAATAAAGATTGTAACCCAATCTGCTGTACGAGGTCAAATGATACGGATTTGCCAGGTTAATCGGCGGCTTTCGCTGCACGCGGGTGCAGGCCGGGGGATTCAGGGCGTCGCTATCTTTATCAGGATGCCGCGTGCCAGGGCTGCCGCCCTACCGCGGTGGCTGATGCGGTTTTTGATCTCCGGAGCGAGCTCGGCGATGGTCTTGCCATACTCCGGCAGGAAAAAGACGGGGTCGTATCCGAAGCCGTTGTTGCCCCTGGGCTCCATGGCTATGTATCCTTCGCAGGTGCCTTCGACCGTCTCAACGGCACCGCCCGGCCGTGCCACGGCAATAACGCAGCGGAACCTGGCCGTGCGTTTCGATTGAGAGACGTCCTTGAGTTTGTTGAGCAGGAAATTCACCCTGTCCTGGTCGGTGGCATTGTCGCCGGCATAGCGGGACGAGCGGACGCCCGGCTCACCGCCCAGGGCATCCACCTCCAGCCCCGAATCGTCGGCTAAAGTAAGAAGCCCGCCCAATTTCGCGTAAAATGCGGCCTTGTGGCGGGCGTTCTCTTCAAAGGTATTGTAGCTTTCTTCGGCTTCACAGCTGATGCCGGCATGGTCGAGGGTAACTATCTTGAAATCAAGACCCTTGAGCAGGTCCCTGTATTCGGCGGCCTTGCCTTTATTGGTTGTGGCCAGCAGCAGCCTGGGCATATATTGATCTATATCTTCTCGAATCGCTTGGCCAGCTTCTTCATGACCTGGGGCATAGTGGTGTATTCCATCTCGTCCAGCGGCAGCCTGTGCGGCTCGAAGGGCCCATGGCGTCTGAGCATGTCTGCCATATCCATGGCCTGCTGGCGTGCGTTATTGAAAGCCACATCGTCGAACATATCAACCGGCCCGACCAGCCTGCCCTCGGCAAGCTGGAAGCCGGCGCCGATGACGCGCGGCGGTCCGTCGAAACGAGTGGGATTGCATTCTTTTACACTGACAGGGGTTAACGGTCCATGATGTGAGCCGCGCATCCAGCCCTCCACTATATGTGGTCGGGCAAAGGGTTCCAACACCTCGCCCACAGCCGGGAAGATGCCCTGGGCCCTCACGATACAGACAGGGTCATCTTTTCCCACGTATCTCCCTGCGATGAGCGACAGCTTCTGCGTGGAGGAGGTAGCGGCTATGTCGCCGGTCTCGCGGGAATAGACAGACTTAACGGTGTAGCGCGACGGCGCGCCGATGAAGACCAGCATGTCATAGCTCTCCTCGGGGCAACTAAACATGATGCGCTTGCTCTCTTTGACGTCATGTACCTCGAACTTGAAGCCGCCATGCATATTGGCCGAGATGACCAGGCCGATGGTATTAAAGGGATCGCAGAACATCGAGTAGAGGGGCAGGTTCCAGGCGCCGGAGGCGGTCTTGTCCGCCATGAAGACGATGATCGGCTCAGCCTCGCGCTCGTTTATCTCCATCTCGGCCACGCCGGGGCCCTGGCCCTTAACGTTGCCTGAGAAGGCATCGGACAGCAGGTCCTGTCCTGCCCCGTGAAGCTTTAATTTCTTGGCAACGGCGGTGCACCGCTGGAAGGCATTCCACGACATTTCGTGTATCTTGCGATTGTCTATGCCCTTATTATGCGTCATGATGAACTGCAGGTCATCGCCGCAGCGGGTGACATGGTAGTCGATGAGGAGGCCTGATTTTTTAGCTTTGGCCATGCATGCCTCGCCCTCGGCCATAAGATCCGGATGCATACTGCAGTGCCCAACCCATCCTCCAATGTCCGCCTTGATTACGCTGAGAGTGACTTTCATGGGGCCTCCTTAAAGAGATTTTATTTAGCGGCCCGGCGGCAAGTCCGCATGCTACAGCGGATTTGCCTGTTTGAAGTGAATGCCCGGGCCGGCTGCCTGCCGTGTGGGGTCAATCCCTGAGTCCACCCGGTGTCGAATTTTAACAGAAGCTCGAATTGGGTGTCAAAGTATTGTGCGCGTTCAAAGAGATTAAGGCATGATGCATTTTATGCGGGGGCAAGAAGTACGAAACGGCTATTGCGCAATATATGTAGCTATGGTAGATTTACCCTGTAATATAAGGAGGTAGTATTATGGAAATGATGGCTAAATACTGGTGGCTCAACCTGGTACGGGGACTGCTGGCACTGGCGCTGGGCATCATTCTGCTGGTAATGCCCGCTATATTCTCTATCTTGCTGCTGGTTATGTTCGTGGGCGCCTATTTTCTGGTCGACGGCATCTTCGCCCTCATCTTCTTCTTCACGCATCCCAAGACTAATCACAGGTGGTGGATCTTCGCCGAGGGCATAGCCGGCATTCTGGCCGGGATAATAGTGTTTGTATGGCCGGGCATGACGGCGATATTCCTGCTCTATTTCATCGCATTCTGGGCTCTGATAACCGGTATATTTGAGATTATTTACGCTATCGCTCAATGGAAGACCCTGCCCGGCAAGGGATGGATTTTAACCGGGGGCATACTTTCTATCATCATAGGCTGCGTCCTGCTGTCCAATCCTGTAGCCGGCGCACTGGCGCTGATGTGGGTGATAGCCTTCTACCTGGTGCTGTTCGGTATAATGCTGATAATCTTCAGCTTCGTACAACTGGGAAAGGGCAAGTCGGCGGCCCCTGCCGCGACCGCATGATGTTTTGTATCGGATAACTGTCAATTTAATTGGTGGGCCGGGGCACCGGCCCACCAATTAATCACTAATAGCAATATGCTATCATCCGCTGAGGCATTACTCACGTGCTATAATTAGCCTGAGGATGAGATATGGCGGAGGCCCTGCTCTACGATAAGCTGGACGATCGGCGGGTTCGCTGCAACGTTTGCCTGTGGCGTTGCCTTATCAATCCCGGGAAGCCGGG
>JAQTLG010000138.1 GCA_028715025.1 Dehalococcoidia bacterium
CCAGGTCTTTACCAGCCAGTAGCCGGCTGCTCCCATATGCTCGGTAAATAATCCGTTCATGCAGATAATATTGATTCCGGTTTTCCTGGAGAGCTGCTTGTACAGCTCAGGGTCCCTGATCCCATCATTTGTGGTGCAGTCGACAATGGTCTTGATGCCCACCGCTTTTGCGGATTTGCATACGTCCAGATTGACCTTCAGCGCCTCTTTACGGTCATATGGCGCCACCGTATCTGCTGCGTACCAGCCGACCAGGCTGCAGACAAAGTGCTCATGCACCATTGTCTTCCCCATCTTTTCCGGGGATATTGGTCCCAATACTGTGTTGATCATCATTTTTGTGTTTCTCCTGATTTAAAAGTTCAGTTGGCATTTTACTGGATTAACTACAATCCGAATGCATGCCATCCGGCATCGGCGGATGCACCTGAGTCGGCTGTGATAACTGACCCGGTAATGTACCTTGCTTCATCAGAGACCAGAAAATATGCCAGATTAGCCACATCTTCAGGCACAAGAGCTTTATGCATGGGAACATATTTCAGCATCAGCTCGACATCCCGGTCGCTGAGTTCCTCCATCAATTCTGTGAGAACCAGGCCGGGTACGATGCAGTTGACCCGTATGGGGATGCTGGCGAGTTCGCGGGCCAGGACAGTGGTGAAGCGTTGAACGGCAGCTTTCATGGGACCGTATACAACACCGGGCAAGGAGACATATCCATCGATTGAACCCATATTGATAATATTGCCGCTCTTTCGAGGCTTCATTTCTTTTACGGCGCGGCGTGAGCAGTAGAACACGCCTTTAAAGTCGACGTTTATTATCTCATCCATTATCTTCAGATCTACTTCCGTTATCGGCACTAAAGGCTCGGCAACTCCGGCATTATTAATCAGGATGTCCACCTGTCCGAATTGCTTCATGGTGAAATCAAATAACTTATCTACTTCATCGACTTTACTGATGTCCGCCTTAAATCCGTAGATGGATGCCTCCGCTGTCTTTAGCTCACTGACGGTTTTTTCAAGCAGGTCTCCGTCCTTGTCCGCTATTACCACATCTATGCCTCGTTTGGTAAAAGTTCGTGCCATGCCCTTGCCAATGCCTCGTGCTCCTCCGGTGATCACAGCAACCCTGTTAGATTTCGCCATTGATACAAACCTCCTCTAAATTTTTATTTTTTAATAATTGTCCTCATAGCAAAGCATGAAATGTTGTTTTAAGAATTGCAGGCGGGCTATTAAAACGACCTTTTCCCGGTAACTCCTCAGCAGCAACCATCCATTAATTTGTATGCAAAAATGAATAATTAATCATTCATATAAACAATTAAACATTCATCTTTCATATAATATATTGCTTACCGGCATTTTGTCAATAGGGTTTATGTGCTGTTAAATACCGTCGTAGAATTCCTTAACAGCTGAGAAGAAGGCGTCGATGTTTTCCCACTTTGAAAGTGGGGGAGTATCACAGCCCGAAGAAATAACAAAATTGGGGTATTTGATACATTCATTTAATACGCCGAGAGTGGCCTCGCGTACGGAATCAGGCGTACCATAGCGCAGTTGTCCTGCCGGATCGATATTGCCCAGCGTTATTGTATCGGAGGGGATATTTTTCAGCATCTCGCTCATTTTTATGGCGTTGCCGAAGCTATAGGCCGAAGCGCCTGTTGAAAGGATTGAGTCTATTATTTTAATCGTGGAATTCCCGCAGTTATGGTAAATCACAATAAAATTCTGATCCTGAACGGCTTCAACAATCTCTTTAATATAAATCGATGAAAACTGTTCAGCCAGTGGTTGAGAGATCAAGCCGGCCAGCGGTTCTGCCATAATTACGCCATTGGCTCCCGCAGCTTTATACGCACTGCAATATTTGATTACGAAGGCAGTTGCCTTTTTTAATAAGAGATGCATTGTTTCAGGTTGATCGTAGCAGTAGATCATGGCTTTGCTGACATCCATCAGGCGGCCTACCAGTGAAAAAGGTCCGATAACTCCGGCAAAGATCGGGCGGTCATTAATTAACTTAACCGCCTTTCCAATGGCATCTATGTATATGCCGGTACGTCCGGATCCAACCTTCGGAATCTTTAGCTCATCTGCTTCGTCATATGTTGATACAATACTGCCCACAACTGTAGGCACTTCATCCTCAGAAAAACGTATTTTCGATCCAAAGCATTCTGCTTCCACAGACAGATCCATCAAACTGACAGTGGCCATAGCATCCGTCCGGTCGGCTATGCATTTCATCCCGTGTGCCTGATTGTCGCTGTCCGAAATAAGATCAATCACGCTGATTCCCATTATTTGTATAGCAGGAAAAGAGAGAATCGGCATCGCATTTTTATGCGATGCTTTCCTAACACCTTTAAGCCAGTTCAACATATCCATTTAAAATTTTTGCTCACACAAGGTTTTCAGTCAGTTTAAGATTGAGCTTTGATTATATTAGGGATGACGATTGATTGTATGGGATAATTTTACGAATTTTTGTAATATGAATTGGAAATAAATGCTATTACTCAGTCGTTTTGATCAGGCTATCGCGGTACTTTTTAGGCGATATTCCCGTTTGTTTTTTAAAAACACGGGTGAAATAACTTTGATCTCCAAAACCACACATCTGAGCGATTTCCGAGATGGAGAGGCCGGTTCCGGATAGATATGCTTTGCTCTTTCCCACACGGACTTTTGTGATGTAAACGGATATGCTTGTACCTGTTTCTTTTTTAAAGATGCTGGACAGGTAGGAATTGCTCAGGAAGACGAGCTGCCCCAGTTCGTCCAGAGACAGTTTTTCAGTGTAGTTATTTTTTATGTGCTCCATTACTTTATATACTGCATCGGAATGTTTGATCTTGATGTAATCAAATGTTGATGAGACAAATCGGTGCAAAATGCCGCTGAGCCACAGGCTGATCTGATTAATATTATCAAACCGTTCGATTCCACGTATTACTGAAGTGCTGAAGCGGAAGGTTTCGCCGGTATTCGCGCCTGCGTTTATTGCCGCACGGGAGAGGACGGCAATCAACTCCAGTGTACGCGCTTTGATTTCGTCCAAATCGAAGACACTGTAAAAGAAGATGTGCCCTAAAAGCTCATTCAGCAACTTTTGTGAGCCCTCTTGATCGCCATTTACTATCAAGGCGCACAGCTTGGATTCTATTTCAATGGGATATTGATGGCCGTTATCTTTATTATCATATTCTTTTCTCACATCATATATAGTGTTCAGCAGTCTTTCCTGCTCGCGGACCACCTTGCCCAGCTCGCTATGTGGATTTCCGGCTATGGCCGAAGTTACGATGGAGAGAATTTCCGATAGATGCCGTACCTGAGCCGTATCCAGTACGGGAAGCTTACAAAGGGCCGCATGCATAGAGGGATATGCCAGTTCTTCTACAGTATCCTGTAAGTTACCCATAATAATGGGCCCGATCACAATGCCGCCCAATAATTTGCCGTTGATGTCCGACAGGGAGGATGTCACAAAAACAAAACCAAGAGGGCAATAGTAAATATATTTGCCGCCCCAGCGATACGCCTCACTGACTCCGTAGCTGTGAGTCCTTAACTCATCGCGTTTTTCATACAGACAGCCGGAGCAAAAGTCATTGGAAAAACCAAAGTTAATAATCGTGGGATCGTCAGATAGATCAAGCACTATGGTGTGGGCACCGGTTAGCCCGCTGAAATGTTTACAGCTATTTGCACAGGATTCAAGAAGCTCTTTACGCATGTTTATGAAACATCATGCAGAAAATAAAAAGATAATAACATATCACGGTAATTTACACTAAGATAAACAGCGGTTTAGCTATGCGGATGAACAGCGCACAGGATGGTACAGTAAACTTGGATAAATATGACTAACAGGGTGACACATTGTCTGCGACTATTGGCGAAGCGTTAAAATAGTACTATATGTATATCACTTCGATTATCAAAAGAAAATGAAAAAACTGTAAAGATATTTATATATTTGATACGTAGATATAATTATGATTATGATGGCGAAATGGAAGGTATTAGTATGAGTATATTAACTGATATATGTGAATTGCTTCAGCAAGGGCGGACTTCACAGGTCAGGACGCTGATTCAGCAGGCATTGAAGGAAGGTATATCGCCAGATAAAATCCTGAATGAGGGCCTGCTGGCGGGGATGGACATAATAGGTGAAAAATTTAAAAACGATGAAGTATTTATTCCGGAAGTTTTGATTTCCGCCCGTGCCATGAATGCGGGCATCGAAATGCTCAAACCTCACCTCATGGCGGCAGGTGTATCGTCCAAAGGTACTGCCATCATCGGCACTATCAAGGGAGATTTACATGATATAGGGAAAAATCTCGTCAAGATGATGATAGAAAGCAAAGGTATGACGGTGATTGACCTTGGTGTGGATGTTCCTCCGCAGAAATTTTATGAGGCTGCGCAGGAAAATCATGCGGATATCGTATGCCTTTCTGCCCTACTGACAACCACCATGTATGAAATGAAAAATGTCGTTAAAATCTTTGTTGCCAATAATAAACGTGATGGCGTAAAAATCATGGTGGGCGGTGCTCCTATTACACATGATTTTTGTGCGGCGATTGGCGCTGATTGCTATGCGCCGGACGCCGTCTCGGCGGCCGAGGCGGCACTGGCCTTCTGCTCTTCGGGCATAGTGCGCAGTTAACTGAGAGGTAAGTTGGTTGAAAGTTGAAAATATGATCGTGCACAAGGGACAAATGACCTCCAAGGAGCGTATACATGCTGCAGCCAGGGGCCTGCCGGTCGATCGTGTGCCCGTAATGTACTGGTTGAATCCACACGAGGTCTGTCGAATGATGGTAGAGATGCAGCCTGGCCGCAATCTTTATTGGAACTGGCTTGCCCACTTCTTGTGGGGCAAGTTTTCCAGGGGCGGGAGATTCAATGCGCCGAATCTGTGGAGGGCATTGCCCTTTTTACTGTCCGATTATGGAAACGGTGAATACGCGCTGGAGCTGGGCGCTGACATAGCTATAATAAGTCATCTGGCCACTAACTCCAATGTGGGTCATATGTACTGGCGAGACCATCAGTTAAAAGTGCTGGACATGTTTGGCATCTACAGGAGCCTGGGTACCGGCATTTATTGGGATGTAGAGATACCCGCGATAAAAACCGTTGCGGAGTTAAAAGAATACCGGTTTCCGGATTTTACAGACGATAAACACTATGCGGGTATTAAAAAAATGAGGAAGGCTTATCCGGGAGCATGCATTGCGGTGGAGGCTTTGAGCGTGCAGGACATGTTCAGCACTCAACTGCTGGGCATGGCTCCATTCATGATGGCTTTGTATGACAATCCGGTCGAAGTCAAACAATTTATGCAGCGTTT
>JAQTLG010000139.1 GCA_028715025.1 Dehalococcoidia bacterium
CCGCGGTACGCCTCATGGCAGAAAATGGGTTGAACCAGTTGCCGGTAGTGATAGAAGAGCGTCTGGTGGGTATGTTGAACCGCGCCGATATAATCAGGTATGTGCAAGTTCACCACGAACTGAGTAAGAAATGACCGGCGGTTCGTATATAAAGGCGGATTTAAAAAGCTCGCCGTAACCGTTCAGACTTATTTGGCGCCCGGTTTGCGTATGGTGAGAACCGGGCACGAGGCCTGGCGTACGATCTGCTCGGTGGTGGACCCAGAGATAAACCTGCGCCACCCTGAGAGGCCGTGGGTGGCGATAACAATCATGTCGACTGCATTCTCTCCGGCATAGCGCATGACCTCGCCGGCGGCATTACCGATGAGCACCTCTGTCACGGCGGTGATGCCCCGGCTTATTTTTTGCTCCGTCAGGCTCTTGAGTGACTTTTGAGCCTGTCCTTCCAGTTCCTGCTGGTAAGAAGCCACATTAAAGCTGGCCGATTCGACGCCTATAGGCGCCTCTACGATGGGTACCAGGGGCACCACATTGACAACGTGCAGCGTGGCGCCGAAATGGACTGCGAGCTCGTCGGCTACCTTTAACGCTTCGTAAGAAGGATCGCTGAAATCGGTCGGGCATAGAATATTCTTAATCGGCAACATCTCTAAATTCCACCTCCGGTAATAATTATATACGATTTGCTTACGGCAGCTTATTTGCCTGCACAGTGCCGTCTGGATAAAAGTGGATCAGGGGCACGAAGTCGTATCCATCGGCAATGAGCTTATCCCCGCCGCCTTCATGGCGGTCGACTATGGCCACGACCTTCACCACCCTACAATTCATGTTTTCAACGGCTTCTATGGCCTTATAAACCGATCCCCCGCGCGTGACAACATCATCCACTATAGCCACCCTCATGCCCGGTTCCAGCGGTCCCTCAATCAGTTTTTTTGCACCGTGTTCTTTGGGGGACTCGCGTACCATAAAAGCTAACAGGGCATTGCCTCTTTTATGGCTTATGATGGAAACAGCTGTGGCGATGGGGATAGCGCCGAGTATGAGGCCGCCGATCGCCTGCGCACCACTACCCTCCAGTATATCGAAGATGGCTTCGCCAACGCGGCATGCTCCCTCCGGGTGAAGAGTAAGCAGTTTGCCTTCGAAATAGCGGTTGCTTTTGGCACCGGACGCAAGGGTGAACTCGCCGAACTTGATGGCTCCGGTCTTTTTAGCCAGCTCGATGAGCGAATCTGCGGGGGTATTCATAGCTTCAATCTATATTCAGCGACCGAGGGAAATTATACGTCCCCGCATCTGTATAATCAACTGACCCATTAAGCCGGCGTGTACTTTTTCTCCTTCAGTGGGGTATAATCGGGTAAACGGTAGTTTTAAGCAAATATGCAACAGAGTTTCCTCTGTCCGCGGTGTGGAAACGTAGCCTTTCTGGGGCAACGTTTCTGTGGATTCTGCGATCTGATCTTCGTATATTCATGTGTTCAATGCGGCTCTCCCGTTGAGCCTGGAACAATTTACTGCGGAAACTGCGGTGCGGAGATCGAATGGGGTATTACGGAAACGCCGGTTTCAACGCCGACTGCGTCTGCCGCACCGACGGGCAATGTAGAGCAACCGGTAAATATCGGCCAACCGGGCGCCGCCCCTCCCAAAGAACCGAGAAAGCAACCGACGCTGGCGGAATATCAGGATGACCCCTCATCTTATCCCATTCCTGCGCCACCCGCCCCGAAATCAATGCCATCTCCACCGAAGTCGACACCTCCTACTCAGGTATCTGCCGAGCACAAGTCAAAGGCGGAAGCCCATCAGGAGAAAAGTTTCGAACTGCTCAAGGACGGCCATTACTCGCTGGCGATAGACGAGCTGACCAAGGCAATTCAATTCGATCCGACCACGGCAATTGTCTACCTGTTGCGGGGAGGGGCTTTCTATAAGAAGGGCGACCTCGATCTTGCACTGGCAGACCTCGAACGCGCCATAGATCTCGATCCTAACCTGGCAGCGGCCTTCTATAACAGGGGCAGCGTATATTATTATAAGAAAGAATTCGACCGCGCCATCGAAGATTTCTCGAGTTCCATCGCTATTGACGATACGGACCCCGGCGCATTTCACAACCGTGGCTGCGCCTACATGATGAAGGGTCAATACTACCAGGCTATCGAGGACATCAGCCGGTCGATCATGCTCGACTCCCGGGACCCCAGGGTTTATTGCAGCCGGGGCAACGCATATATGCAGACAGGGCAATTGCTCAAGGCTGCGGAGGATTTCCGCAGGGCCAAAGGCATGACCTCAGACCTGGCCATCATACACAAAGCTGATCAGGCGCTCAAAGAGATGGGGCAGGGTCTGTAAAATAAACCGGGGCTACTCCAGCAACTGCGGCTCAGACGGTGAAGGCCCCGCTTCAATAGCGTCAAGCTCTTTAATATCGCTGTCGTGCCTAATCTGGTCTATCTTGAGCAAAGGACGTTCCAGCATGTTTTTCCGCGTAGTGGTGAGAGTTTCAAATTCCTTTTGAGCATCCTGTAACCTTTTGCCCATTTTGTCCATGCTTTCCACGAATTTCTGCCATTGCTCGGTGAACAGCTTGATTTGCTTGATGATCTCGGCCAGCCCCTTCTCCATTTTAAAATTCTTGACGGCCTGGTTTATCAATGCCAACACGGCATACAGAGTAATCGGCGAGCATAGCACGACCTTGGATTGGAGGGCGTAATCGAGTATGGTTGGATCGTTCTCGTTGATAAACCGGTAGACCTGCTCATTGGGTATCAGCACAAGCACGTAATCGACGGTATTTTGCTCGGGATTGATGTAATCGCGGGTGGTGACTTCCTTTATGCGCTGGCGGGCGTCTTTGAGGAAGGCGGCCTTAAATCCCTCCCGATCGGCCTCTGAATCCGTATCGATGTACTTTTTATAATTTTCCCAGGGGAACTTGACGTCCATATTGAGCACCAGCCGGTTGGGCAGGAGGAAAGTGTAATCGGGCCTGGAGCCTCCGGCCGGGTCCACTTGCTGCTTGGTGTAGTTGATACCTTCAACGAAACCGATACCGGCCAGGATGTCGTCGGCCATGCGTTCACCCCACTGTCCCCGGACCCTTGTATTGCCGAGGGCTTCCTGGAGCTTGCCGGTGGTCTCCGACAACTTAATAGTCTGCTCCGATGTAGTCTTGAGCTGGGAGAGAAGCTCGCCATAGGCCTTGGCACGGTCCTTTTCCAGGCCGCTCACGAGCGTTTCCACGCTCTTGAGGTTGTCGCGCACCTCCTTGATGGACTGGTCTATGAGGGCCTTCTTGCCCTCGAGGTTCTTCTCGCTGAGTTGCGTTTGCGCGGTCACCAGTTGTCCCGACATCTGGACCAGGTGGTCTACGGCCTTCTGAGTGGCATCGTCGGTGAATGCCGCCAGGTTTTTCTGCACTTCGCCGCTGACGGCCAGCATATCCTGCTTATAGTAGGGTTTATAAACACGCGTAATAATTATTGTGATCGCCACTCCGATGGCAAGCCCGCCTGTAAAGACCAATCCGTAAATCAGCAGATCGTTCATAAGTTATATTCAAAAACCATTATTACATTGAGGGAAAGATACCCTGCCAGTCGAAATTGCGGTCGAAGCCCGTGGTTGCGGCGATCATTATCAGCGATATGATGAGAACGGTCACCGCTATTATAAGAGCTATTTGTAGCAGAAGTACGCCGAGGCCCCACCACATCCAGGTGCGTTGCGTCTTTTGGAAGTGCTCGATGCTATCCCAGCGCTTGTTCTTCCAGGCCCATTCGTTGCCCCGCACACCTAAAATAATGGCCATAACCAGGCTGATGATCCAGCCGACATATGGCAGGATACCACACAGTGCGATGAAAGCGATCCAGACATTGTTGCCGATGCCCCAGATCCACGTGAGAAAGAAAGCGCCCCAGTTCCAGCCGCTTATCTCGGGAGGCGCTTTCGAGAGGGTGCCCAGGCCTGACGTGTTGGAAGTGCCGGATGAGACGGTGCCCGGCCATGTTCCTCCTTTTAACTTGAGCTCCAGGCACTGGTTACAATAGATATGACCATCGATATCAACCTTGCACTCAGGGCATACATATCTGCCGCAGCTGCAGCAACCGCCGACCGCTTCGCGGTCCGGATGTATAGCGCACTTCATATCTATATCCTCCGGTTAATACATCAGTAGTCGATTAAAAGGATTGAACGCCGGACTGCTGCACACCCCAGACAACGAGCCCCAGACCGAGAAGAAGGATGAGGGTCAAGAGGATCGTGACTGCTATGGTTATGCCCAGACCCCACATTGTCCATGTATGCTGAACACGCTTGAAATGCTCCACACTGTCCCAGTGGCGGCTCTGCCAGGCCCATTGGTTGCCCTTGAAGGCCAGCACCCAGGGCATGACAATAAATCCAAGGTAAGGGACAAATACCAGAAAAGACCACCATACACTGTTGCCGATGCCCCAGATCCAGGTGAGCAGAAAGCCACCCCAATTCCAGTCGCCGAGCTCCTTCGGTACGACAGCCTGCCGTCCCATGCCGGATGTGTTCCCTGCGGATATAGCGGTCGATGCTTGCGAAGCCGAGTCGCCCTCTGCGGAGACCATTTTCTGGATGCACGAATTGCAGTATATCTTGCCATCGTGGATAACCTTGCATTCCGGACAGACGGCCTGGTTGCATGCGACACAGGCGCCGATCGCGTCGCGGTCGGGGTGATTATGACAGTACATGGCTACCTCCTCGGGTCATGTGTGATCGCACCTGCCATTCAGGCAAACAATACCATGGTTTAGATAAAGTATAGTTTAAGCCGTGCATAAATCCAACCTGTCGGCCGTCGGGGCGTAAACCTTATGTTTCGCAGTTACGTTATTAATGTAGAAAGAGGAAAACAGGGGCGGAAAATGAGAGTAAACTTGGAATTAGCGGCAATCCTAATAGGATACTCTGTCTTCAGTTTATTGCTGGGACTGGCCGCCTGCTCCTGGTAAAAGCAAGGTTTCACCTCCTCTTCACTCCCGTCCCCACCCTCACGGGGGCGGGAGTTTTTTATCCGGCCGGCCCGACTTTGACTCTATATTAACGTTCGAATTATACTAACACAGGATTTATATGATACGAATCGGCGTTATCTCAGATACACACATGAGGCATTTCAGCCAGCTTCCGCAGGAACTTGTACGTGTCCTTGGGACGGTGGATCTGATTGTGCACGCGGGCGATATCGTAACCATGGATGTGATACAGGGATTGCAGACACTGGCGCCGGTGCAAGGCGTATGCGGAAATATGGACCTCCCTGAAGTAAGAGTTAATCTTCCTCAGCAGCAATTGATT
>JAQTLG010000140.1 GCA_028715025.1 Dehalococcoidia bacterium
GATCGATTGTTGACCCTGTGAACTCGATGAGATCTACAAATCTGAAAGGCTGTCCTTCCTTTATCTGTAGAAGGCCTCCAAAACGCGCGTAAACAGGTATACCCGATTTAAGCAGGCAGCCGTTCACAGCAACATTGCATACAGTGGCCAGCCCGACCTGGCCTGCAGGAACCACGATGCCGCCGAGGTTGTTGCCTTCACCGGCCAGTGCTACCAGGCTCGATGAGGACAAAGCGGCATGAAATACGCCCGTCATGATTTTCAACGCGGCGGGGAACTGGTCGCGGTAGAAGAGTGATACATCTACTGGTATGAGTCCTGTCCCTGAACGCAGGCCAACATTGGTCTGATAGGCCAGGCGCTCTATCTTGGATCCGACAAAACCGATCTTATCGGTGACCAGCGAGTTTCTTAATTCCTCAAGTCCAGGAACGGTAATGGTGCGTCCGTCCTTATGACCTGCCGAGCGCGTCAGTCCGCGTTCATCCATTATTTTCAAATGATAACGTACGGCCCGTTCGCCCAGATAGATGCCATGTTCCTTAAGCAAACCCGATATGATGCTACTGCCCATTGGCGCCTGTGCATCACTGAGTATCTTCAGTATGGCTGTGATCTTTCTTTCTACATCGCGCGTTTCCTGTCCAATCATATCTTGATCACCTCACTGCAGCCTCACAGGTATCCCTTTTGCGGCCAGATATTCTTTGGTCTGCCTGATAGAATACTCCCTGTAATGAAATATACTGGCGGCCAGCACTGCGTCCGCCTTGCCGAGGGACAGTGCTTGGTACAGATGCTCCGGAGTACCGGCGCCGCCACTGGCGATGACCGGCACCGTCACCAATTCGCTGACCGCGCGGTTGAGATCGTTATCGTAGCCTGACCTCTGTCCATCGGCATCCCAGCTGGTCAACAATATCTCGCCCGCGCCAAGGTCGACCGCCTCCTCGATCCATTCCAATACGTCAATGCCGGTAGGCTTGCGGCCGCCATGCGTGCAGACCTCCCAGGCGGCAGTGCTGTCATTGGCGGACCGCCTGGCATCCACCGCCAGCACCATACATTGCCTGCCGAAAATGGCAGCGCCCGCCTTGAGCAGTCCGGGATTCTGTACGGCAGCGGTATTGATAGATACTTTGTCGGCGCCTGCCTTCAACATACGCCGCATGTCATCTATGGTGCGCAGTCCGCCGCCCACACATAACGGAACAAACACCTGTTTGGCCACGCTTTCTACCACGTGAACCAGGGTTTCCCTGCCTTCGGGTGTCGCTCCTATGTCCAGGAAAACCAGTTCATCGGCCCCTTCCCCGTAATAGAAAGCCGCCTGTTCTACCGGGTCTCCGGCGTCGCGCAGATTTGTGAAGCTCGTGCCTTTGACCACGCGTCCGCCCGTTACGTCGAGGCACGGTATAATACGTTTGGTCAACATCTGATTCTGATCATAATAGAGCGTATTTCAGGAAGTTCGAATACATCCTGAGTCCCGGCTCCCCGCTTTTTTCGGGGTGGAATTGAGTTGCGAAAAGGTTGTTGTTGATGATCATAGAACAGAACTCGAAGCCGTATTCCGTTGTTCCGGCAATAACGGAGCGGTCCATCGGCCGGGCATAATAGCTATGCACAAAATAGAAATTGGTGTTATCCGGAATGCCGGTGAAGATAGGGTGAATGCAAGCCTGTTTGACCTGGTTCCATCCCATATGAGGGATCTTCAGTCCGGATGGGAGCTTTGTGACCCTGCCGGGTATAATGCCCAGGCATCGGTGTTCCCCGTCTTCCTCTGTGGCGGTGAGCAGCACCTGCAGGCCCACACAGATGGCGAAAAGCGGCTTTTTTAACTCAACCAGCCTCCTTACGCATTCATCAATTCCGGTGACTGACAAACTTCTCATCGTATCGGCGGCCGCGCCAACGCCGGGCAGGAACACGGCGTCCGCGTTAAGGATTACAGATGCGGAATCAGTGACAGTGGGCCGATAACCAAGATTCATCAGGGCGTTAACCACACTGCCGATGTTGCCGGCGCCGTAATCGATTACGGCAACTATTTTTGTATCTTTCCCCATAGCAGTTCCATCTTATAGTACAGGCGGTATACGGAAACCTGTTGCCGTAATTTTAACATTATGAAACGTTGATGTCAATATAGTTAGTATATAAACTTGAGTACTCAGCCAAGTTTCTATTTCAAGAAGCAGATTGCCTTCCGGCTTTTAGGATCAGCCAATATTTGTACATACTGTCCTTTGGATATGGATGGAACGTCTATCAAGCTTATTATATCCGCGAATTCGGCCAGTTCCGGTAAGATGTTTTTTAATACATTTGTGGATTTTTCAAAAAACTCATTATTGTAGGTAGTCTCGCTGTTACCTGGATACAGGGGTAGATAGATGATTTGAGATTCAACCAGATCCTGGAAGAAATGCGTGCCATATGATACTTCGGGCACATGCCCCATTTCCTCACGGGCAATTTCAACGAGCACGGATGTATTGCTGATATCCGCATAGCCGACATTAACACCCAGGTCAATGTTGCTGCTGCCCCAGCGACCGGGCCCCATCATTATGATTTTTCCTTCCCTGACCGCCGGATGCTTATTGATACGGCCTACGATGCGACCCACAGATTTTTTAATTTCCGGAGATTCGATACGGCTGTATTTCAGGGGATCTATGTATAAAATATACCTCAAATTTGAGGCTAACCCGCCACTGATAAACTTCTTTGCCTTAAACAAAATGCGTTCATGCGGTATGTTATCGGGTATTGTAATTGTTCCTGACGCTCCCGGAACCTGCAAAGACCTGCACTGCAGCAGATTGATCTTGATCTCTCCATCTGCCGTGATATGGGCGGTAAATTCTACATCCACGGGATGTCCCTGGGCGGACTCCAGTTTCATAAGCATATCGCTCATGACCTTGATGAAGGGAGTTTTTCTCAACAGAGAATCAAATGTTAGAACCAGGCTGTCGCCCGATCCATGGGGACAATTGCCGATAATGACACGGGGAAAGCCGTCCTGCATGATCGAGGCTATTAAATTAAGATTGGGATAGTCGCCGTCATCCAGTATTTCCGCTATCGGCAGGGTGATCAATTCGTTGAGCTTGATATCGAGCAAATCGATGTTGTGCTGAGAGTATTTGGCGATTTTGGCGCCGATCTCGGGACGTAAATCTGGATGGCTGATGGCGATCATCCTGGTATAATCGCCGCTTAAGCGGTTAACAGCGCGGGTACCCAGGCCGAACACCAGCCGCAGCATTCCTCTCTGGGGGTCAATTCGATTTGTCCAGGCATATAGATTCTTGGAGAAGGCTACGCCGGCCAGTGTGGGAAAAAAGAAGTTCTTATATGGCATGCCCGATACTCGCTGTACCAGTATTGCCATCTGTTCATCGTTCTCCCCCAGGCCCTGGTTATGCCTGTATGTGAGGGCATCGGGATTCAGTGCGCTGGCATAGACCAGTTTAACTGCACGTAGAAATGACTCCATTCTTTCGTCAGGAGTTCCCTGGTTAGCGCAAAATTCACTGCGGTATTTACCGGCGAAAGCATTGCCGAAGCTGTCTTCCAGCAGGCTGCTGGACCTGACAATGATCGGAGCCTGGCCGAAATAGTCCAGCATATCGCGGAATTGTTCCATTATTTCTTGCGGGAATTTGCCCTCTACAAACCGGCTCTCGATTTCCTCGAATTCCTCGGGGGAGATCTGCCAATCTGTGGTGAGCTGCAGCCGCAGCTGGAAAAGGTGGTTGTTGACCAAAAATGTAAAAAAGACGTCGGAACCTATATAGAATGAATCATGCGCCTCTAGAGCTCGAGAAAAATCGATCTCGCCTTTGTCCGCCATCAAAATACGCCGGGCCAACAACATGCCGGCGGCTTTGCCGCCGATGCGCCCGGAGCCGATAAGCCTATTCCTTATATTAATAAGGTCGTCGGTCGTCAGATATTTATCAGCCAGTTTAATGAAAGCGGGCTGATCGCCGATCATCATACGGGAGAGCTCATGTTTAAGCGGTATTACTTCCTCCATCTGCCTGGGAGAATCCGGATCTGCCGATTGATACTGCAATAGTTTTGTGTAAACGCTTTCCCACGGAGCAATGGAGGTGAAGGCTATGCTGAGAGGTTGCCTGTGGGCGGTTGAGGAGACGGCAGCCGCCTCACCGCTCTGAAACACGGGAACCCACCTGTCCTGATTGATAAGATGGGGCAAAAACATCTGTGCCGAGTAGCGCTCCCATACTTTAAGCGGGTGGATATAAATTGCATCTTTAACATGATATACATCGATCAGTATCTGTGTTGTTTCCCTGATCCTGGCGATCACAGAGTGTTTATGCTTACCCCTGGTTAAACCGAAATATGCGACCGGCCCGCGCTCAAAAATATACGGGCACGTCACCTGGAAGAAATTGGCCAGCAGCTCGTCGGTGGCCCACTGCGCAACAAGTGAAGACAGGTTGTCAAATATATAGCATGCATCGTGGCTATTTTTCGCTATTATGTTATGTATTTGTCCGCTGAAAGCATCAAACCCGGGTCTGGGATCGATTTCTATAATCTTTAGCTTTGGTCCGGGTTTTAAAATGGGTGGGTGTGAGGCAAAACGCAGGTAGATGCAATTATGACCTTCGGCTATCGCCCGGTTAGCGAACGACTGCGCGAACGAAGCGTAATCTTCCAGGTTGT
This sequence comes from Dehalococcoidia bacterium, assembly GCA_028715025.1. Lineage (GTDB taxonomy): Bacteria > Chloroflexota > Dehalococcoidia > GIF9 > UBA5629 > CAIMUM01. The sequence goes on from JAQTLG010000140.1 coordinate 4,714, forward strand.
CGATCTGCCAGACCAGGTTATCCCCGGCACGGATCTCCTGGATCAACTCATCCAATGCGTCGATTCCGCTGCTGAATTTTAAAGGCGTTGTTTTCTTTCTCACGGGTATTGCTCGTCAGAGTAATTATTCGCTTATCCGGTGTTGTTGCTGCAATTAATGATCATCATAAATTAGCCCGGCAATTTTACAGCCTTTCTTAAAAAGAATATAATAATAACAGCCTTTAAGCCAGTCCAGTGAGGCTGGTAAGGAGAAGATGGTGGTCTTTAATTATGCTCCAGGATTTGAACCTGGGGCTGTTTTTTTGAAACCTCTTGCGTATCTGGCGCGGGAGGTCTTTTTGTTTGAGGGCATGCTATGAGTGGTAAAGCCATACTCGTTTTGGTTGACGGCACTATTTACCGGGGCGACTCCTTTGGTGCCGCAACAACTACCTTCGGTGAAATCATCTTTATAACGAGTATGACCGGTTACCAGGAGATGCTTACCGACCCGTCTTTTGCCGGCCAGATAGTGGTGCCGACTTACCCGCTGATAGGTAATTACGGTATCAATTTTGATGACGTCGAATCGGCAAAAATACAGGTCAGAGGCTTTGTTGTCAGAGAATATTGCCCCGTTCCCAGCAACCGGAGGAGCAGAGGGAC
>JAQTLG010000141.1 GCA_028715025.1 Dehalococcoidia bacterium
GCGGCGCCAGCGGCGCGGCCGCCATTAAAGTTTATCTCAACAGCGAGGTAGCCGGCTCACAAGGAGTAAAGGTGTCCGGAGGCAGCACAACGCCTGTGACTTTCACCCTGACACCATCCCAGCCGGGTGAATACAACGTACGTGTGAACAATGTATCAGCGGGGACTCTCAAAGTGTCCGGGAGGAACGACAGTGATACTCTTTTCGCCATCGCATTTGCAGCGTTTATTATGATTGTACTTTCGCTATTGATCATTTATCTGCGCCAGCGCAGGATGACTGTGTAGCGAAGTCAGGGAAGCAAACATTTAAACAAGGCGGGCTTCCAAGCCCGCCTTGTTTATTACCCGCCCTTCATCGATATTTGACATACCTCGCCGCCGTTGTATACACTGAATAAAAGAACAAATGTACGAAACTGGATTGGGAATATGAGAAAAGCAGGACCGAGCGAAAAACGCGACAAGATCATAGAGTACATCCGTAATTTCTACGACGAGCGCGGCTATACTCCAACGGTGAGGGACATACAAAAAGGCTGCGGGCTCAGCTCGACAGCCGTGGTCCAGTATCACCTGAAGCTGCTGGAAAACGAGCACCAGATCGAGAGGGATTCCCACGTTTTCAGGAGCATCCAGCTTCCCGACCGCAGGAGCACCATACGTGTACCCGTCCTGGGCGTTATAGCAGCCGGCGCTCCCGTCCCGGTGATGAACGCGGATACGTGGCACCAGGAATCGTTGGACACGCTGGAGCTGTCAGGCGAGATCACGCAGGATAAAGAGGTATTTGCACTGCGGGTGAAAGGCACATCCATGATCGATGCCCTCATCGACGACGGTGATATCGTTTTAATGGAGCCGGTCAAAGATGTGGAGAACGGGGATATGGTGGCCGCCTGGCTGATCAAGGAAGAAGAGACCACGCTGAAACGGTTCTACAGGGAAGAGGACAGGGTCAGGCTGCAGCCGGCCAATACGCTGCTGGAACCTATTTATACGGATCCTGCCAATATCGACATTCAGGGCAGGGTGGTGGCGGTAATCCGGACAATTTAGCCCGGGCGGCCATTCCATACACGGCTGATGAACAGGAGGTTATGATGAGCGATCCTTATACTGAGTTTTCCGGCAAATATGCCTATCAGGAGTCGGAGCGGTTCAGGAAGGTATTGAAGGTCCTGATGAACGAGGATGAGGTCAGAATTGCCGTTATGCTGCCTGCCACGGCAGAAGACCTGTCGGCGAAAACAGGCAAGCCGGTTGAAAAAGTCAACGACATCCTGGCCGGGCTTTTCAAGAAGGGGGTTATTTTCGAGTCATCCAAAGGCTACCGGCCGGCGCGCGATATCTTTCAGCTGCACGATGCCACCGGCAGCGATATGCGGTCGGACCAGCTATGGGGCAGGGACCTTTTGGACGCCTGGTGGGATTTCTCTGAAAATGAGCTGTATAAAGATGTGGCCAAGTGGGTGAAAGACTTCATCAATCCCGTATCCAGGGTCATACCGGCGCGCGCAGCCGTCTCGGAGCCCGGCAAGCTGCTGCCCGACGAGGACATAGAGGGAATTATCGACAGGACCGCCAGGATAGCCGTGGTCAAGTGCCCCTGCCGGCGCATGGCGCAGAAATGCGACAGGCCCAGCGAAGTCTGCCTGCAGCTCAACAAGGGCGCAGAATACACCATTAAGCGCGGTTCCGGCCGCGAGGTGAGCAAAGATGAGGCCAAGCAGATACTGCGGACCGCCTCGGAGGGCGGCCTGGTGCACAGCGTCACAAATACCCCGGAGATCGGGAATTTCATTTGCAACTGCTGCCCCGATTGTTGCATCTTCATGATGCCCTGGCTGACCTACGGCGGGGTTGAAAAAGGAATAGCCAGAAGCCGCTTCGAGGCCAGGGTAGACGTGGAGTCCTGCAGCGGATGCCAGGACTGTGTGGAGCAGTGTCCTTTCGGCGCGATCGAGATGATAAAGGTGGCCGGGCAAAAGAAAATGAAGGCCGGCGTTAATCCTGAAAAATGTTTCGGGTGCGGCGTATGCGCCGTTCAATGCACTACCGATTCGATCAAGCTCTACGAAGTGCGTCCCGTGGCGGCAAAATAAATCGGTTAGCATGTATAAAAGAGCCGGGGATGGACCATCCCCGGCTCTTTATTTGGCGTAAATCAGGTCGATGCAGAGTTACTTCTTGGAACGTGCCACCGAGCGGGCCATGCGGTCCAGCTTGAAGATGGTGGTGAACTCGATGTTCTTGCTGATCCACAGTCTTTTCATAATGATGGAATCCGTGATGGCGCCGCGGTAAGCCAGGCCGTCCGCCAGGACCTTGGGATCCCTGGCCACCACAACGAAATCAGGCTTCGTCAGCTTCTTCTCTTCCAGCTTGATATCGCCGTTATTAATGATGATGGCGAATTCCCCGCCGGTGGTCTTGACCTTAATATCGCGCTTCCATCCGGCGATGTCCTTGCGCGCTCGCTCGGTCTGGTTCATCAGCTTGATCACTGACTTGATCTCTTTAAGAGCTTTGCCGTAGGCGGCCTTGTCCGCCGCGGTGGGCTTCTTCAGATCAGGCTCAACCGCACCCTCCCAGTTGATCTGGGATGCAAGCAGGCCTTTCTTGGCGACCTGGGCCTTGGTCAGCTCTTTGGTAGGTACGCAGAAGATATCGCTGATCTCTCCGTTGCGTTCGTCCCTGAAAACGACCTTGACCTCGGTCCCTTTCTTGATGATGCCGGGGGCAAGTATGCCGGTGGTGGTATAAACATTCACGCTGAGGGCGGTATCGGCGCCCTGCAGTACCACGCGGCCCCTGCCATAAGGCGCCATTTTAAGGAACAGCGAGTTGGCGAAATAGGTGATGGGAGGGGTGCTGAGCATCTTACCTACCTGGCCGACCTCGACGATCTTGGTGGGAGCGAAATTGCAGTCGGGGCAGTGCGTCAGGAAGGGCGGGCACCTCACCAGGCCGCACTTGGTGCATTTGCAGCCCAGTATTTTCTTATCGTCCCTTATACCCAGAAAGAACGGCGAAAACTCGCCCTTGCTCCTCTGGTAGAAGGTATACATGGCATCATTGACTATGAGGTATTTCTCTTTATCAATGGTCAGAACGTGCGAGCCCTTTTCGGGTATATACTCAGGTGCAATAACTTTTTCTTTCATCTTAGCCATTTAACTTATCTCCTTCCTCGCTTAATCATGTTCCAGGATGCAGACAGCCGTGTACTGGGCGATGGTGCTGCCCGTCCCGTGCACGAGCGCGGTCTTTTTCTTGCGCTTTATCAGCTCATTGCGCGCCGACCATGCAGACATGACATTGCTTGCTCCTACGGCATGGCCGCAGTAGATCAGGCCGCCGCAGGGATTGACGAGATATTCGCCGCCGGGAAGCATCAGGCCGTCATCGATGAGGGCATCGGCATTACCGCGCGGCACCAGGTCGAACTCGGACATGGTGATCTCGAGCTGATGTACAAAAGCATCGTGCAGCTCAACGATATCTATGGACTTCATGGGGTTCTTGATGCCCGCCATTTTGTAGGCGCGGTGTGATGCCAGGTAGTCAGACATGATGCGCGGCATGACCTTTTGCTTTTTGCCAGCGAAGGAATGCTCGTTGGCCTCGCCCAACCCGGTTATCCAGATCACCGGCTTGCCCGTGTTCTTCGAGATAGCCTTGGCCGTATCCTCTTCGGCTAAGATCAGGGCCGCAGCTCCTTCGGTGTAAACACATATCTCCAGTTCTTTGAAAGGATAGACTATTAACCGTGAATTCATGACCTCCTGGGGCGTCACCTGGTCATGCTGGCGCTGGGCGAATTTATTGTTTTTCACATACTGGCTGAGCAGGGATGATATCTTGGCCGTCACCTGGGGCTTGAGGTCTTTGGGGTGCTCATCCATGTACGCCAGCACCACCTCGGCATAGCTGTCTGCCGCCGTCCATCCCAGCTGCTGCTCGAAGAAGCTGTCGCCCGACCAGCCGATGGTTTTGATCACCTCAGGGGTGGCTGACATGGAGAGAAAGTCGAAGCAGTCGGTACATTTCTCCACGCCCAGCACGAGGGCGGTCTTGAACCTACCGGCTGCCAGATAGGCATGCGCTGCAGAGATGGTGTAAGCGCCGGTGGCGCCTCCCGTGCTGACGCGCATACCGAATTTGTCCTGCATGCCGATCAAGCCCTGCAGCGGATGTTCGGGGATGCAGGTCCGTTCAAAAATATCGTTATAGATTGCGTAGAAAACGCTATCGACATCCTTGATTGAGATCTTGGCATCCTTAACCACCTCCCGGGTGGCCATTTGCGCAAGTTCGTAATAGGTCTTCTCGTTCCATTTGGCTTTGAAGGGCGTAACAGCCGCACCAACAATGCCAACCCTTTTGGACATAGTGCTACCTCCTTATGAAAATTAACATATTTTATAGGAGTCTGATTGATTATTCAATCAGAAAACACCGGCCAGCCGCTTCTCGACTCCTTCCGCCTCTTTTACAATCCTCTCGATAACCTCTTTGACCGTTGGCTCATCTTTTATCAGGCCGGTACACTGACCCACCGGCAGCACGCCTTTCTTCAGGTCTCCTTCTTCAGTAGCGCGCTGGAAGTTCTTGGAAGCGTTCGCCAGGAAGGCAAGCTGCCTCGCGTTCTTCCACCCGGAGAGAGCCGCGCCTATCATGAGCTTGTAGAAAGGCAGGTTAATCATCTTCGCGATGTCCTGTCCGTTGACAAAAGCAGCGGGCAGGTCCAGGCCTTTCTTCTCTACCCGCTTGGCGGTATCGGTCTTGAGTACACGGCAATACAGCCCGTCGAAGCGCTTTGAATACAGCGTGTCGGTGACATCCTTGGTGAGGGACAGGTCTTTGTAGTTCTGATGCAGCGGGCTCTCCTTGGTGGTCATGAACCTGGTGCCCATAGCGACGCCTTCCGCGCCCAGGGCCAGCGCTGCGGCAAGTCCCCTTCCATCAGCGATCCCCCCGGCGGCTACGACCGGTATAGAGAGAACATTAACAAGGCTGGGTATCAGGCAGAAAGTAGTGACGAACTCACCGTGGGCCGCGGCCTCGTTGCCCGTGGCGATGACCGCATCGCAGCCATATTCCTCTGCACGTTTGGCATGACGGGCGTTCACCACGGTGGCAATAACCTTGCCGCCGTATTTATGCGCCTCTTTGACCAGCCAGTCTCCTTTGCCCAGAGCGAAATTGATCACCGGTACCTGCTCTTCCAGAAGTACTTTGGCTGATTCCATGGCGCCCGGGAACATCAGGGCCGAATTGGCCGCGAAGGGCTTATCAGTAAGCTTGCGGATCTTTCTGACGGCTTCACGAACCGCATCCTTATCAAGGGGGCCCG
>JAQTLG010000142.1 GCA_028715025.1 Dehalococcoidia bacterium
TCTGCGTGCCATGTACCATATTGTGCCCAGCACCAGGGTACCCACGAAGATAAGCACCACCCAGGGGAACCTGGTCGGGTCACCATTTTCATCCATCATATCGAGGAAAATGCCCGACAATAGTATTATGCTGGAGGTAATCAGTGCGCCGATATAGGTAAACCAGCGCCAGAAGGCATTGAATTTGAACAGGGATTTCTTATAAAGATCAGGCATTTTATTGGGGATGCGGAATACACACCAGGCCAGAATGATCGTTATCAGGCTGGAGGCCAGCACCGAGGCCAGGGCGTATTTATCGATGGTGGCTGCGATCATCGCTCCCAGCACCTCAACAATGATAATGATCAGTATTGCCACGTCCGGTGTCTTGAATCTGCTCAGGTGGGCAACGGCTTTGGGGAACATGCCATCGCGCGCCCAGGCCACGAGGTCGCGCGAGGCCGACCAGGTCAGCGCATTGATAGTCGTCACGATCGCGCCCAGGGCAGCGATAAAGACTATATAGAGGCCCCAGCCCGGCAGCAACCTGGCCGCATCCACCATGATGGCGGGATTGCCGATCTTGGCGACCTCCTGCCAGTCCATGGTAGCGGCCAGGGCCATCGGCTGGATGGTATACAGCACGAGTATGATCAAGAACGCGATGATCAAAGCCAGCGGCAGATTCCTACGGGGATTCTTGACCTCACCACCGATATCGGCCAGCGCCAGCAGGCCCGACCATACGTAGCTCGCCAGTACCACCGCAACGATAAACATGATAGTGCCCTTGGGAAATAACGGCGTCAGTTTGGTCGGATCGAAATTAGCCATGCCGGTGATAGCAAAAACTATCATGCCAATCACAAACAGGAGGAAAAAGACTATTTGTAGCCAGCTTGCCAGCGAAACACCGAAATAATTGACCAGTGCGAAAAACACCAGTATAGCAATCGTCAATATCCTGCCGTCCATGGCAAAGGCAGGATTAAATGCCTGGACGAAGGCGGTAAAATAATCTGCGAAAATAACTGCGACCAGTATATTGGCGGCCAGCAGGGCCAGCACGGCTGAAAAAGATATGATACCGCCCCAGAACGGCGAAAGAACCCGCGTTACCGTAACATAGTTGGCGCCTGTTACCGGCAGCGTGCCTGTGAGCTGAATCTCAAAAAGTACCACGAAAAGGGACGGGAGACAGGCGAGTATGAAGGCTATAAAAACGCTGGGGCCGGTCATGCCCGTAATCGTTGCCGTCATCCCGAAGATGCCCGCGCCGATAACCAGGCCGACTATCATAGCTATAGTCTCGAACAGCCCGATTTTCCTCTGCAAGACCTCAGGTTTATTTTCTGCCAAGTTCCACCTCCACAATAATTATTCAGCTACGTGGCCTGCCGGGCCGTCATGACTGCGCAAAGTTTAAACCTCTGGTTTATAGGTGTCAATATGCCGATAGGTATATCCAAAAACCTCAGACCCAGGGCCAGGTGAAGATGATGCCCAGCACGATGCCAAGCATGGCGCCAGCGAAGACTTCCCACTTGGTATGGCCGATGATCTCGGCCAGCCTCTGGCTGAACTCTTTATCTCCCTTGAAGAGCTCGTCCAGCATTTTATTGAGCATCGTGGAATGGTAGCCCACGGTCCGCCGCACTCCGGCAGCGTCGTACATCACGATAAAAGCCACCGCCAGAGAGATGGCGAAGAGCGGTGAATCGAATCCGTACATCAGGCCAATGGTTGTAGCCAGCGCGCACATCAATGCAGAGTGTGCGCTGGGCATACCACCCGGGCTCCACATTAAGGACATGTTGAATTGTTTCTTGCGTGCGAAATCTATAAATACCTTGAGCGCCTGCGCCACGAACCAGGCCACCAGCGGCACCCAGATGGCCTTCCATGCTGCTGCCCCATCAACTGTCTGACTAATCATCCAGTTCATGCATTACCTCCCACCCCTGGCCTCAACGTAGCGCCCGGCCTGTATTTGACCTGCAGCGCCTTAGCCGTCATCAGCAGGCCCAGCAACACCGGATAGCCTATAAGCACCTGGTATGGAGTGAGGGGCGGCGGAAGCGAAGGCGTGACTATTAAAATTGGAGGCATTGCTATATCCGACCATTGCAGTGCAAAAAGCGCTGCGAAGAGGGCTACAATACCTATGCCGAAACTTGCGCTGTTATTTTTAATCCACAGGGCCATCATTCCCGCCACTGCAGCCCCGATCAGCGTGGGCACCGTGCAGATGCACACCAGCACACCTGCCATTACCGTGGCACCACGCCCGCCCTGAAACCGCAGGAAGATGGACCACTGATGGCTGACAATGGCTACAAGGCCGGCCAGCATGACCAGCAGTGGTCCGGCATATAGCCACTGGGCGATCAACACTGCAAGAGCCCCCTTCCCCATATCCATAACGACCGCAATTATAAACGGTAGCAGCCCTACCCTGCGGTAGACCGCGGCAGCGCTGATCTTGCCGTCAGGCTCATCCCTGATATCGATCTTTGCCGCAAGCATGGCGACAATGAAAGAGGAAGGCGTTGCTCCCAGCAAAAAGGCGCTCGGAAGACAGATCAGGCTCAGATTATCCATTGTATGTAGCTAACGCGGCATTTTGAGGCAGTATATCACAAAAATAAAGTTGGAGGTCAGGCCTCTGCCTTGTGTGTCACGTCAATGGTCAGGAAATCACGTGCTTCCCTGGAAAGCGCCAGCCCGATGGACATAACCAGCACCAGCAGTCCGCAGACTGCGTAGATCACCGGTATGTTCTTGTTGGCCATATCAGCGATCACACCCGCAATGCCCATACCGATCGGCGCCAGGCCGCTGGTCAGGGTGCCCAGCAGTCCGAATACACGGCCTCTTATCTCAGATGAGGCAGCCAGCTGGATCACCGTAGTGGTCTTTACGATGAATATCCCCGCTGTCAGCCCTATCATGGTAACAACGCCCAGCACGATAAACGGCTGTATTATGAATCCCACGATCCCCAGCGAGATGGAGGCGCCCAGCAGGGAGAGTATGATCAGGTTGCTCTGAGCCTTGCCGCGCACATTTATGCTGCCCGCAATCAGATAACCGATCACCGAGCCTGCTCCCACCGCCGCCAGCAGATAGCCGTACCAGGAAGCGTTCTGCTTGAGGTAATCCTCCACGTAAAAGGGCAGCAACAGCAGCATGGGCGCGATAAGAAGGTGCAGCAGTGCGGCTGCCAGGAAGATTATGCGCATACCCCTCTCGTTCCACACATAAGCCAACCCCTCTTTGGTATCCCTGATAAAGGACTTCCAGGCCTCCCCCGATTTCTTCTCCGGCTCAGGCAGCGGCTGGGGTATCTTGATGAACGATTCGCTGCCTGCCGCGTACAAGTAGGTCGCGCTGTTAATGAGGAAGAGCAGGGGCGCGCCGGTGATGCTGAAGATCAGGCCACCAAGCCCCTGCCCCAGGAACATGGCCAGGAAGATGGCGAACTGGTTGAGCGAATTGGCCATGCTGAGCTTCTCCTTGGGCACAAGGTCGGGTATGGCAGCGGACATGGCCGGGGTGAAGAAGGCGAATATGATGGCGCCCAGCGTAGCCACGATAAACATCCAGGTGATGTTGATGGCGCTGGCATGTGGGGTCAAATAAACAAAGGAAAAAAGAGAGAAGCCACCCTGTGGATCCGTTGTTACCAACCCCGTGGCCCAGAGGAGGAAGAACATAAGTGCCGCCAGGGAGAACACCAGTATGCCCTGAATGAGATCGCTATAGACGATGATCTTCTTGCGTGAGAAGCGGTCTGCAAAGGTGCCGCCCATCGGGCCCAGCAGCACGCCGGGCAGTGTGGAAAAGAGCATCATACCCCCCATCAGGCTGGCCGACTCGGTGGCCTGCTTGATATAGAAGAGCATGCCCACATTGAAGTAGCGCTGCCCTATCTGGCTTATGAGCTGTCCCTGCCAGAGCAGTAGGAAGTTCTTATTCCAGAGCCTGGCAGGCTCTTTGAGAGGTTGTGCGTTATTCATTATGTTGGTTCGTTGATTTGAGAGCGCCAAATTTATTGCCGTTTATTATACGGCATATAGAGTAATCGGTTCTAATCGATGAAGCTTAACCAGGAATTCAAATCCCTGGAATACCAGTGTAAATTAACGGTACTCTATAAGCTCCACCTGCGGCAGCAGCCTTTCCACATCGGCCCTGCGGCAATCGGCAGTGGCGGTATTCAGGCAGACGGCAGCCGCTGCGGCGAAGCCGAGGCGCAGGCCATTCTCGATGGGCTTGCCTTCAGACAGCGCCACTGCTAATCCGGCCAGCACACTATCTCCCGCGCCGGCTGCGCTGGCCACCGGTATCTTCAGCACAGGAATACGATAGGCGCGTTCAGCCAGTATGGCTAATGCGCCTTCTTTGCCCAGAGTGATGACCAGCATGGCGCCATACCTGTCCTGTATCTCTACGCCCGCCTGATAAGCTTGCTCAATGTTGTTTACAGGTCTCCCGCAAAGCTCGGCGATCTCATCGATGTTGGGTTTGGCGATAGTTGGCCGGCCTTCCATTCCGGCCTTCAGGCCAGGTCCGCTGGCATCGAAGATCACGGGCAGGCCGGCTTCCCTGGCATTGCTTACCAGCTCGGTGTATATAGATGCATCCACCCCTGGCGGAACGGTGCCGCCGATGATAACACAGGAAACCCCTTTCAGGGCGGATCTAAATTTCTTGCGGAATTTATCAAGCGCGCCGGGATCTATCTTGAGTCCCGGTTCGGTCAGCGTGGACTGTCCCTGGCCGGCGCTGCCGATGATAACGATATTGATTCGCGTCTCACCGTTCACCCACACGAAATCGGTCAGGCAGCCGCGCTCATGCAGCATCTTCTCCATCATCCTGCCGTTGTTGCCCGCTGCAAAGCCCAGCGCCAGGCTGGCGTAGCCAAGTTCTCCCAGCACCAGCGAGGCATCGGTGCCCTTTCCACCCATACCCGGCACCACCTGATCCGCCCGTATGGTGTGGTTCCATGCGAAATCCTTGATCAGATAGGTGCGGTCGACGGCGGGATTGAGTGTAACGGTCAGAATCATAGCCGGCGCTATTCCCCTTCCCCGCCGGAGCCTTCCATTTGTTTGGCCAGATCATGGCGCGAGCGATAGAGCATGTCCTCGTCGGCCAGCAGCACCCTGCCCATCAATATACAGTGCGCATTAGTCTCGATCCTCTCAACCGCATCCATCACTGCGTACAGGTCTTTGCCGGCGGCGAACAGGCCGTGCCAGGGCACCATTACTGCGGCGGCCTGCCCGGCCATCCTTTTCTCCTGACCGCAGAGAGCTTTATACACATTCTCGGCCAGTTGCCTGCTTTGCACCCCGCCACGG
>JAQTLG010000143.1 GCA_028715025.1 Dehalococcoidia bacterium
AGGCGAAAAGATCAGGGAGCTTTTCTCGTGACAATCATTAAGATCTGCGGTTTAACCTCGGCCGAGGACGCCGTGTGCGTCGCCGGTATGGGAGCCGACATGATCGGGCTGGTCTTCGCCCCCAGCCGGCGGCAGGTCGATGTTCAAAAGGCCGTTGACATAGTAAGGTGCGTAAGACAGCTGCCGCAACGTATCGCCGTGACCGGCGTCTTTGTCAATGAACCTCCGCAGACTGTAAACGATACAGCGGCATACTGTGGCCTGGATCTGGTCCAGCTCAGCGGCGATGAGAGCTGGGGCTACTGCAGGGCGCTCAAAACACCCTTCATCAACGTCATCCATGTGACGCAGGCCAGCAATCCTGCAAAGGTTATTCAGTATGTGGAAGCCGGATATCGAACGGTACACAGCCGTCCCTTTATCTGTATGCTCGACTGTAAAACTGATGGCGGCTAAGGTGGTGGTGGGCGGAGCTTTGACTGGGACATCGCTGCCGGTGCCTGCGCCCGTTTCCCGTTGATGGTCGCCGGAGGGCTGTCTCCCGCTAATGTGAGGCAGTTGATACGAAGGGCCGCTCCGGCCGGCGTCGATGTCTCTTCGGGCGTTGAAAGCGGGAGCCGGAAAGATATGGAGAAGGTGCAGGATTTCATACGTGCGGTCAGACTTACCGGTGGTCGAGAGGCAAAAGGTCGTGAGTTATTGAAAACGATTTTATATGAAGGTGGACAATATGTTTCCCGATGAAAATGGCTATTATGGAGAATTCGGCGGAAGGTTCGTTCCCGAGACGCTGATACCGGCGCTGGACGAGCTATCGGCCGCCTACGGCAAATACAGGGAAGATCCCGGATTCCTGTCGCGTCTGTCCGGGCTGGAGCGTGATTACTCGGGCCGGCCCACGCCGCTTTATCACGCGCAGATGCTTACTAAATATTGCGGCGGGGCCCAGGTCTACCTCAAGCGTGAGGACCTGGCTCACACCGGCGCGCACAAGATCAATAATGCGCTGGGACAGGGCCTGCTGGCAGAGGCCATGGGCAAGCGCAGGATCATCGCGGAAACCGGCGCCGGGCAGCATGGGGTAGCCACGGCTGCAGTGTGCTCCATGCTCGGGCAGCATTGCATCGTTTATATGGGTGAGGAGGATGTGCAGCGCCAGTCCCTCAACGTCTTCCGTATGAAATTGATGGGGGCTGAGGTACGTCCAGTCTCGTCCGGCAGCAAAACTCTCAAGGATGCCATTAATGAGGCCATCAGGGACTGGGTGAGCAATGTGTCTGACAGCTATTACCTGATCGGCTCGGTGGTGGGCCCGCATCCCTATCCGCTGATGGTGCGCGACTTTCAATCGGTGATCGGCAGGGAATCACGCTTGCAGGTGGTGGAGAAATGCGGCAGGCTGCCCGATTATATTGTCGCCTGCGTGGGAGGTGGCAGCAACGCCATGGGTATCTTTCATCCTTTCATTCAGGACAATGGGGTTGCATTGATCGGAGTCGAGGCGGGGGGGTGCGGAGTCCCCACCGGAAAACACGCTGCCACCCTGGCCGCCGGCAGGACGGGCGTGCTGCACGGCGCCAGATCCTATCTGTTACAGGATGACGGCGGCCAGGTATTGGAGACGCACAGCATCTCGGCAGGGCTCGACTATCCCGGCGTCGGTCCGGAGCACAGCTATTATAGAGACAGGCGTCGTGTGAAATACGTCACGGCCGGTGACGAAGAGGCGCTGGAGGCGTTTCAATTGCTCAGCAAGCTGGAGGGCATTCTACCGGCGCTGGAATCGTCGCATGCACTTGCTCACGCAATCAAGCTGGCACGAGAAATGGATAAGAGTAATCTAATCGTAGTTAACCTGTCCGGCCGGGGAGATAAGGATGTCCACGTCGTGGCCGGCGCACTGGGGGTAGAGCTATGAGCCGCATATCCGAAGTGTTCCGGAATAAAAAACATAAGGCCCTGATCGCCTATATAACAGCGGGATATCCGGATGTAGAAGCCACTGTCCAGGCAGCTTTGACGCTGGCCGAATCCGGGTGTGACATTATCGAGTTGGGCATTCCCTTCTCCGATCCGATGGCCGACGGCCTTACCATCCAGCACTCCAGTCACCTTGCGCTGCTTAATGGAGTTACTACAGAGACATGCTTCGAAATAGCCGGGCGGATCAGGAACAGAAGTGATGTTCCTCTGGTCTTTATGACCTATCTCAATCCGGTTATGAGCAATGGCGTGGAGAGTTTCTGCGCAGATTGCGCTGCCACGGCAGTCGACGGGCTGATCATACCCGACCTGCCGCCCGGCGAGCTGCCGGAGCTGGATAGCAGCGCAAAAAAACACGGCGTCGACACCATTTACTTCGTGGCGCCCAACAGCTCCGGGGAGCGTATCCGCCTGGTGGCGCGTAGATCGAGCGGATTCATTTACATGGTGTCCGTCATTGGAGTGACCGGCGTGCGAGATGGTTTTTCCACCGGCCTGGGGGACGTGATTTCGAAGGTGAGGCAGGTTACCGATATACCGCTCTGCATTGGCTTCGGGGTTGCCGCTCCTCAGCAGGCGGCTGAGGCGGTCGCCCTGGCCGATGGCGTAATCATCGGCAGCCGCATCATACAGCTCATGGAAAAAGAGGGGCCTCCGTACAGGGAGCTGGGTGAATTCATCAAACAGGTCAGGACGAGTATCGACGGCGCTGGAGCATAAATTTATTGCTCCCTGGCGATCTCCTCGTCAAGCAATATTCTGCTTAATGGCTTTCCGATAGCAGATTTGGGCAAACTTTCCCTGATCTCTATATGTTTCGGCACTTTATATCCCGTCAGCCTTTCTTTGCAGAAAGCCCTGAGTTCTGCGGGGGAGCAGGGTATGCCGTCAAGAACCACCCATGCCTTGACCGCTTCTCCCTGGTAAGGGTCAGGTACACCGGCTACGATCGCTTCCACCACAGCCTCATGAGAACAGAGCACCTCCTCCACCTGCCGCGGCCATACCTGGAAACCGCCGCATTTGATCATGAGTTTCTTGCGGCTCTGTATATAAAGATAGCCATCTTCGTCCAGATAACCGATATCCCCGGTGTATAGCCACCCGTTGCGGATCATCTCGGCTGTCTCCTTGGGCCTCTGCCAGTATCCCAGCATTAACTGTGGCGCCTTGATGATTATCTCGCCTGATTCGCCCGCAGGTAATTCTGTCTTGCCGGATTCAGCATCGACGATTTTTAAAATAACATCCGGTAGTGGCAAGCCCACCGCTCCATCCTTTTGTTTCCCCTCAACCGGTGTTATCACCGCTGCCAGCATCGATTCAGTGAGAGCATAGCCTTCAACCAGTCGCGCGCCGGTGATTTTATAGAAGCGGTCCCGTAGTTCAGTCATCAGGGGAGCCCCTCCCGCCACGCAGAATTTAGCTTTCTTGAAACTGACCTTGCCCGATTTGACGGCTGGATGGTTGCACAGAGCGGCAAACAGTGTTGGGACGCCCGGTATAAACGTAGGCTTAACGCTCTTTATGGTAGCCACAAGGTCGTTTATATCTCTGGGATTTGGTACGAGCGCCAGCGGATTGCGGTTGACTATGGCGGAGCTCATCAGAGCGACATTTCCAAAAACATGAAACATGGGTATCGTAGCGAGGATAATGTCCTCCAATGGCACCATGATGGATTTCACCCAGGTGGTGAGCTGAAGCCCTGCCATATAAAGGGAGTGGTGAGTGCCGACCGCGGCCTCTGTCGTGCCGGTTGTGCCTCCACTAAATAGTAGCAGTGCCGGATCGGAAGGATTCACTTCCACTTCCGGCAGACGGGAGAGCCTGTATTTCCTGAGTATATCTTTCAAACGCAGGTCCCCGGCAAGCAGTTTTACGCTGTGTCTGCCCTTTTTTTCTTCCATCAGCGTAAAGGCCAGTGATAAAAACCAGGGGAGATATTCTTTTATTTCAGTGCTGATTATCAATCGTATTTTTGTCATCGGCTGGATCTTCTTTATCGTCTTGTAAAAAGGGCTCAGACATATCGCCACTTTTGCCCCACACTCTTGCAATGAGTGCTCCAATTCAGACGTCGAGTAGAGCGGGTTAATAGGAGCGGCTATTGCCCCTGCTTTCCAGATAGCAAGATGGCAATATACGACTTGCGGGCAATTGGGTAAAATCAGGGCTATAACATCGCCCTTTTTTACATCATTATCAATAAGGGCAGATGCAAGCGACTCGCTCAGCGCAAGCATCTTAGCATAGGAGACCTTACTGCCCTTGAAAAACACCATTGGTTTGTCCGGCTTTTCCCTAACCGCCTCATGGAAACAATCCAGCAACGTCTTCTCTGAGTATGGCTGAAGCGTCTGAGGCACACCTTTATCATAGCTTTTGAACCAGGAGTACTGATCCATATTAAATTTTCCCCTTCATATTATTGGGCGTAACTATCCCGGTGTTTTATAAACGTTGAAGGAGATTATAGAGGTCAGCAACAAAGCTTAATATAAGTATTTACTGCTATACGTATGGAAAAAGCTACGTATTTTTAAGATTCCGAAAAGGCATGAAAAGTAGGCCCTCGGGAGTGCCGGAGCTTCTCTATTGATCTTTTATGGCCGTCGTGTTGCAGCTGTAGCTGTCCTCTTGCCTGCCAGATACCTGAATAATCCGTTGAAAACCGTACATGTCAGGCGTGTGATAAATCCAGGTATGAAGACGACCTTATTTTTCCCCAGCGCCTGCCACGATAGCGCTGCCACTTTTTCTGCGGACATCCACAGGAAGGAGGGGATGGTGGAGAAATCGACGTTTTTGTACTCATCGACCGAATGGAATCCGGTACGGGTGAAACCGGGGCAGAGCGCCTGCACATTGATCCCGGCGTCCCTGACCTCAAGCAGAAGAGATTCGGAGAATGAGATCAGGAAAGACTTGGTGCCGTTGTACATCACGTTGCCGAATATAGGAAGGAAGGGGCTGGCGGAGGCAACGTTTACTATGGCACCCTCTCTGTGGTATATCATATTGGGCAGTGCTGCTTTGACCAACCGCGTGGGGGCGGTGACATGCACATCGATCATGTTGAGAGTTTTGTTGATATCTACATCAACGAATGGGCCCAGCGTACCGAAGCCGGCGTTGTTAATCAGCACCGACAGGTTATCTGTGCTCAGGATCTTTTCTTCAACCGCGCATATGTCGGTTTCGCTGCAAAGATCGCACTGCATCACGGACACCGAAACGCCGCAATCCCTCTCTATCTCGCTGGCTATGGTCTCCAGCCTGTCCTTGCGCCTGGCGATGATGATCAGGTCATAGCCCAGTGAGGCTAACAGGCGGGCATAAGCTTCACCGATTCCCGATG
>JAQTLG010000144.1 GCA_028715025.1 Dehalococcoidia bacterium
TCCTGGAAGCCACCGAGGGAAGGGTAAAAATCGTGGTAAATCCTGGTGAATCGCTTTGCCCGGGCGCAGAAGAGCTTGCTGCGGTAAACAGCGGCAGCGTGGACGCAGCTATGACCGTAATCAACTACGTGGTCGGCCAGGTACCTCTTGCCAATGTCGGGGCACTTCCCTGGGTAGGAATATCCGATGTCGAAAGCAATCTGGCGGCAACCGCGGAAGCATTGCCTATAATCCAGAATGGTTTCAGTAAATATAATATTCACGTGAACTGGTATGCGTGCGCCCCAACGGCATATGGTCTGGCAACCAAGAAGTCGGTACATGTACCGACCGAAGCCAAAGGCCTCAAGATCAGGTCCGCCGGAGGCGCCATGGACGAATTGATAGCCGGTTGGGGATGCAGCACAGTTACCCTCCCGACGTCTGAAATGTACCAGTCCATACAATACGGTGTTTCGGATGGCACGCTTCTTTCAGTTCCGTCGATGGTAGCTTTCAAGCTGCCCGAAGTCGCCCCATATTATTGTGACCTGGATATTGGAACCGGGGGCTTCTTGTTCTACATCAACAAGGACAAATGGGACAAGATATCCAGCGCAGACCAGGAAGCGATCAGCAAGGTTACTCCCGAGTTCATGAGAGTTGTTTTGCAGGTAAACGCTGCAAATATCGATAAAGGTCGCAAGGCCCTACCCGAATTGGGCGAGACCGTCTATGTCCCAACCGCAGATGAAATGAAACTCTGGAAGGCGCCCGCTAAAGCCATCTGGGACAATTATGCTGCATCCAGCCCTGAGGCGCAGCAGCTTACAGACATATACAGGAAACACGGTGCAGGTTATTAGCAGGTCGATCCCGGCAGGACACGCTTTCCGGACAAAAATATATGGGATTAAACAGCTGTGATAAATATGGTCAAAATACAGCCGGCGCTGAGCAAATTCAATAGAATCTGCGCCTCCATCTCAGGTATCGGTTTCCTCATCATTATATTTCTAACCGTATATGAGGTTGTTGTACGGTATGCGTTAAAAGCGCCAACAGCCTGGACACTGGAAATATCTTCGTACATATTACTGTCGGCTACTTTCCTATCGGCGGCATACACACTTGAAACCGGTGGACATATCAGTATAGATCTGATTCCCACTCTCCTGAAGCCGCAACCAAGAAAAATTCTGGCAATCATTGTAGATGTACTGGGGATTGTGTTCGTCGCCTTATGGCTTTGGAAGAGTGCAGTGTTAGCGTGGGATAGCTACAGCCTGCATTGGGTTTCAAGAACTAGACTGGAAGTGACGTTATGGCCTTTTTATGCCGTGATACCATTCGGTTTATTCTTTTTATTAGTGCAATACATCATGCTGCTCGCCCGTGCAATAGCAGGTATATTGCCCGATACAGTAAATAACGTGGAAGAAGAAATATAATGGACATCGGGATCATCGGGATATTGCTGTTCGCATTTCTTATTGTGCTGGTGATTGCCGGTATGCCGATTGCTTTTGCAATCGGCTTGAGCAGCCTGCTGGGGATCTGGATTTTCATAGGGCCGAATGCATTATCGCAATTAGCCGTGATAAGTTATAAATTCGGAACAGATGCAACACTAATTCTCGTTCCCATGTTTGTCGTCATGGCGGAGCTTTTAAGCAAAAGCGGCGTAGCCGATCAGGCGTTTGATGCAGGCAGCAAATGGTTTAGCCAGGTACGCGGCGGTCTTGGGGCCACAGCAGCGTTTGCAGGCATGTTGTTTGGAGCCTGTTGCGGCAGCAGTTCCGGAGGCACCGCTACCATAGGATTAGCGGCTATGCCACAGCTTAAGAAACACGGATATGACGGCGGTTTTGCTGCCGGCATAATTGCAGCCGCCGGAACTCTGAGCATCATCATTCCCCCGAGTGCAATGCTAATCATATATGGCCTGTTGACCGAGGAATCCATCGGTAAATTGTTTATCGCGGGTATCTTACCCGGAATAGTAACCACCGCAATTTTTGTTGTTTACATCTTGGTGTACGCAAAATTCAGGCCTCAAAATGTTGAACCTGATATGCCCGGCGTTACCTGGCGGGACAGGTTCGCATCGCTTAAGAACATCTGGGTATTCATACTGATCGCCCTCGGTGTGCTGGGGTCTATCTATGCAGGTATTTGCACACCAACTGAAAGCGCTTGCGTGGGCGCTTTTCTTTCCCTGGTTGTTGCAGCCTCATACAGAAAGCTGACATGGCGCAGCCTCCGGGACGTTTTACTCAGCGCAGCCAGGATCTCATGTTTCATTATTTTCATCCTGTTTTCCGCCTTTACATTTTCATATCTGCTGACTTACCTGGGTATACCTCAACTGATCGCTGAAACTATAGTAAAGAGCGGCATGTCCAGTACCGCGTTTGTGATACTGACAATGCTTATTTTCGTTTTACTGGGCTGCCTGCTCGATCCTGCCGGGATTCTGGTGCTCACCTTGCCGACTCTGGTCCCGGTTATGAGAATTCTGAATATCGATTTTATCTGGTATGGAGTTTTAGTCACAATGTGTATGATGATAGGTAACCTGACACCGCCCGTGGGACTCAATCTATTCGTGATGAAGACTATAGCTCCGGATATCCCCATGAAAAGAATAATTATGGGGACGGCGCCATTTGTTGCACTGATAATCGTCGGCATGCTCATGGTTTTCTTTTTCCCACAGGTGGCAACATTACTGCCCAATATGATGCGTAACTGAGCAGGAGGATACAAACAATGGATAATCCGACAGACGAGCTGTTATTCGAATGTGACAACGGGATTGGGGTTATTACTCTCAACCGGCCTGAAAGGAGAAATGCGATCACCAGCACGATGGGTGAAAGATTTGTCGAAGTAATGGAACAGGCCAGAAAAAGAGATGATATCAAGGTGCTGATTATCACGGGCAACGGCGAAGGCTTCTGTGCCGGTGCTGATGCTGCAAGCCGGCTCAAAGAACGGATAGGAGATGGCGCTTACAAAGCGCTGGAGAAGTCCCGCTCAGAACTTCTGGAACCCGGTATGATTGTGATGCCGCATGCACTTATGGACCTTGGGAAACCCGTTATTGCTGCCGTTAATGGTGTCGCTGCTGCCTCGGGACTTTCGATTGCGCTGCTGTGTGACTTCCGCATTGCTTCAGAAAAAGCGAGATTTGTCGCTTCATGGGTAAGGATAGGGCTTATGCCGGATGCAGGAGCAAGCTACTGGCTGCCAAGGATTGTGGGAGTTGATAACGCACTGAAGCTATTTTATACTGGTGAGGCAATTGATGCGGCCGAGGCAAAGAGGATAAACCTTGTTACACAGGTTGTGCCTCATGAAGAGCTGATGAGTACGGCCATGGACTTCGCGGGGAAAATAGCCAGGATGCCCTCCGTATCGATTGAGTTGACCCACCGTACGGTTTACCGTTTATTCAATGAGGAGTTATCCAGGCAATTGTTTAATGAAAACCTGGCAATGAATATCTGCTTTAATACGGAAGACTTCAGAGAAGGGACGAAAGCTTTCCTTGAGAAGAGAAAGCCTGTATTTAAAGGCATTTAATCAATCAGAAAATTTAGAAGGAGCGACAAAGTGAAGAAAATCAGGATCGGGGCGGGTTCGGGCTACGCACCTTCCAAGACGGGAGAAGCCCTGAGGCTCGTCAGGGAAGGAAATATCAATTACATCTGCTTTGATCAGCTGGCAGAGCTCACCATGTCCATCATGTCCAAGAACCAGCAGAAGGACCCGACCAGGGGTTACCTCACCCAGCACATCGAAGGGATGAAGCAGGTATTGCCTGAAGCTCACAAGAGGGGCGTAAAAATCATCACCAACGGTGGCGGCGTCAATCCTGAAGCTGCAGCTGATCAGATACTTAAGATAGCCGCCGACAATAACATCAAAGGTTTAAAAGTCGCCGTGATCAAAGGTGACAATATAGCCGGCAGAATCGACGAGATGCTCAAGAAAGGATGGAAGTTCACCAACCTGGAGACGGGAGAGGACGATATCAGCAAGATTAAAGACAGCATCCTGATCGCCAATGCCTACATCGGCTCCGATTCCATCATCGCCGCCCTGGAAGCCGGCGCCGATGTGGTTGTTGCGGGAAGGTGTTCGGACAGCGCGCTTTTCGTAGCGCCCATCATGCATGAGTTCGGATGGAAGTTTGAAGACGCATACTGGCCGCGCATAGGCGCGGCCATAACCATCGGCCATACGCTCGAATGCGCCGATTTTGTCACGGGAGTGGCCAGCCCGGTATGGGAACATGTACCCAAGCCGGAAGAGATCGTCTATCCGCTGGCCGAGGTATCCGAAGACGGGACGGCGATACTGGAGATGCCGTCATCGGGAGGCGGACTGCTTAACGAATGGACGGTCAAGAGCCAGCTGGTTTACGAGGTACACGATCCCAAGAATTATATAATGCCTGACGGCGTGGCCGATATGACTGCGGTGAAAGTAGAGGACCTCGGCAACAACAGGGTTAAGCTGAGCAATATGACCGGCAAACGCCGGCCGGATACACTCAAGGTGATTATCGGCTACCCGGGCGGGTTTATCGCAGAGGTTATGAACTATATCTCGGCGCCTAAAGCTCTGACCAAAGCGAGAAGAGTGGAAGAGATCGGATGGAAAAACCTGACTAAATATGGCATTAAGCGCGAGGATGTGGATATACAGATCGACTACATCGGAATAAATTCGATACTTAAGTCCATCGTCCCCACTCCCGACGAAGATCAGATCAACGAAATCGGCTTGCGTATAGCCGCCAGGGGCAAAAACCCGCTCGAGGCAGGCATGATAGCCGTGTCTTTCCTGGACATGTCGCCGGTTGGCTTCACGGTATCGGTTCCTTCCAAGCCGAGGAGCTACATCTCCCTGTGGCCGACGCTGATACCGCGCGAAGAAGTCCCAACGAGTTTTATTATGAAGAGGCTGGAATAAAGATGAGCAAGAAAGTATTGATTAAAGAACTGGCCTATGTCCGTAGCGGCGACAAAGGCGATATCTCCAACGTGGGTATAATGGCCTTCAATAAAGAGAATTACGAGATAATAAGAAAGCAGGTCACGCCGCAGAAGGTCAAGGACCATTACAAAGAGCTGGTCAAAGGCGAAGTCAAGATATACGAGATGCCCAACATCGACTCTCTGCAGGTGGTGATGTATAAAGCCCTGGGTGGGGGCGCCACCTCCACTCTCAGGTTCGACGAGACCGGAAAAGCCATGTGTCTGGGCATGCTTTTTATGCCGGTCGAAGTACCGGATGCGTTTAAGCCGGCCAAACCTCCCATGTAGAGA
>JAQTLG010000145.1 GCA_028715025.1 Dehalococcoidia bacterium
AACTGAGTTCTCCGTCAGATATGGCAGATCCATTCGGGGTAATCAGGATTGGTCACCGTCTCTTTAAGGGATGATATTGCTTTCTTTGTCGCTTCGGCAAGCTCGCGGGCTTTTACGTCGCGGCCGCCCAGTCCAACAATGAAGTTCCTGATGGCCGCGTTGATATATGTGCCGTAAAGCGCTGATTTGATCTCGGAACAGGTTGCGCCCTCCGAGCCGTAGCTGATATTTTTATCGAAAACCACGATCAAGCGGGACTTGCGCAGGGCCTGTACTACATCCTGTTTGGGGAAGGGGCGGAACACACGTAGTCCCAGCACGCCCACCTTGATGCCTTCCTCTCTCAAAATGTCCGCCGCTACAATCGCTTCAGAGGCCAGGCTTCCCATGGCGACGATGGTGATCTCCGCATCCTCGTTACGGTCTTCCCAAAACATATTAGCGTAATCGCGCCCGAATACATCGTTGAATTCTTTTCCTGCATGTAAAATCGCCTCCCTGGAGTTCTGCAGAGCCTCCTGCAGAAGGTACCTCAGCTCCATGTATCCGTGGCAGAGTTTGCCGTCCACGCCTACACGGGGATTGGCCAGCGTAACCAGGTTATAGTTCTTGGGATTATCCGGATCGAGCGTTGTATGAGGCTTATAGGGCGGCAGGTATCGGTCAACATCCACCTGCTCGGGTATGTCAACCGGCATCTCGGTATGGGATAGGATATATCCGTCGTAGCAGACCATGACGGGCACATAAACGCTCTCTGCTATGCGATAAGCCTGTATAACCGTGTCCAGGATATCCTGGTTATTGCGGCAATAAATCTGGATCCAGCCGGTATCGCGCTGCGAGATCGAGTCCTGCTGGTCGTTGAGAACATTCCAGGGCGCACCGATGGCGCGGTTCACGCAGGCCATGACAATGGGCAGACGTGCTCCGGCAGCCCAGTGCAGCATTTCGTGCATGTATGCCAGCCCGTGTGAGCTGGTGGCTGTGAAAGTGCGAGCGCCTACAATAGAGGCGGAGGTGCAAACCGCCATGGCGCTGTGCTCGCTCTCCACGGCCACGTACTCGGCCTTGAGTTGGCCATCCTCCACGAAGTGCGAGAGCTTCTCGGTGAGCGGTGTCTGTGGAGTGATGGGATAAGCGGCCACGACCTGCACACGGCTCAGCTTGGCCGCGATAGCGGCCGCCTGGTTTCCGTCAAGGATATGTATATTTGATTTTCTCTGTACTGCCATGATGTCAGCCCAGTTTTTTCTCTTCGGGAGCCATAGTAATTGCCTGCACCGGGCAGACCTGCGCGCAGATACCGCATCCCTTGCAGTATTCGAGGTCTATAGAAGGCGGTATCGACCGGGTCATTACAGCTTCAGGGCAATAGAGCCAGCAGAGAAAACAGGTTGGTTTGTTTAACTTTGAAGCAGTGCATCTTTTATCGTCTATGACCGGAAGGTGGGTGCGCCATTCGCCGGTTCTGCCCGCCTCGCCTATGCCGGGCGACGACTCATCGCAGATGTGATTGCAATCTCTGGTGCCCATAATGCTGTACCTTATTTGCCTACCTTAGTTATATCGTAAGTTTTATTTATCGCTGACAGATTGATATCCACAGTATTGCGCGAAAAACGCTCGCGCACAACCTTTTCCAGAGTTGGCATATCCACTATTTTAGTAGCTCGTACCAGTGCTCCCAGTATGGCTGTATTGACTATTACCAGCCCCGCAACGATCAGTTCGAGGTCCTGGCATACTTTGGTCGCATCGGCCGTCGCTATATTGAACTCCCCGTTCATACCGAGTTCCCTGGGTGAAAGAGGGGAATTAACTATCAGCCAGCCGTTTTTGCCCAGACCCTGTGTTACGTCAGGGTATTTGAGCAGCGTATGATCGAGTACGACTACAATGGAGGGATTTTCGACCTGCGATACCACCAGGACAGGCTCGGTGGATATACGGGTTGAAGCGCTGACCGGCGCACCGCGCCTCTCGGCCCCGAAAGACGGCGCTGCAGTTACACCTTTGAAGCCTTTGGCATAAGCTGCCTCCGCAATAATCTTGGCAGCCGTAATTGCACCCTGGCCACCGCGACCGTGCCACCTGATTTCAAGCGGTTTATTGTCAAGGGAAGACTTAGCGGCCATCAGCAATTTCTCTCACTGGTCAACAAATACACAACGAAGATATATGTTAAACCCTGTTCAAAGCCTGTGTCAAACGATATCAAAGATCAGGTAGCCTATTGTTTTTTATCCACGTTGGGTATGACGCAGATCAGTTTGACGGTAACGTCTCCTTTATTTAGAATACCGTGCATTTCATTGGCCGGTATAAAAATGGCATGCCCCGGCTTGAGCGAAGTCTCCCCATTCTCATGTCTGACCGCCGCCGGTCCTTCAAGTATAAAAATCTCATGCTCCCAATCATGTTGATGAAAGGGAGTATTGCTGCCAGGCTCTATCTCAAAGACACGCATGATGAAATTGGGAGCACCCTCCTTTGGCCCTGCCACAATGTGCATGCGCACGCCGGCAGCGGCCTCCACAGCTTCGACTTCATGGTAATGATGTACTTTCATGGCTACCTCCAGTGATGATATACAAGATTATAGCTTAAAAGAAGCACGTGCCTTGAGCTCGTCTTCATGTGTGACAAGCCATTTACGATATCTCCTCCAGTTCGGGCAGTACTGCTCTACCATGTCCCAGAATTTTTTCGAATGGTTCATATGTCTGAGGTGGGCCAGTTCGTGTATAACAACGTAGTCGATGATTTCTTCCGGCGCCATCAGCAGTTTCCAGTTCAGTGTCAGATTGCCTGCAGGCGAACAGCTGCCCCAGCGTGTTCTCTGCCCGCGTATGAAAATGGTGTTGTAGTGCAGGCCCATAGACTGCTGGAAGCTGCCGGCCTTCTGCCTGAAGAGCATCGCAGCCTGCTGTCTGTACCACTTCTCAAGGATTTGGGGTATAGCGCCGTCTCTCGCTCCTGTGGTGACCAGCAGTTTATGTCCGTCCAGTACGGCCGAGGATGTTGCCGATTTTATGATGCTGATGTTGATTTCGATCGGCCTGCCCATGAAATACAGCTTATCGCCCTGGCCGGGCTCAGGCGTAAAAAGCGGCAATTGAACCGGTTCATGGGCTGGCAGGTGTTTAAGTATCCAGCGTGACTTTTGCCGCAGTATATCCAGTACCTGTCGCTGAGTGTACCTCCCGGGTACAACCACCGTCAGGCCTGTTTCGCTGCGGATCTCGAGCCTGATACCCCTGGTCCTCTGGCTTTGCTTCAGCCTGTAACCGACGGGTCTGCCCATCAGGTCGACCTCTCCCTCGCCGATAAGGGTGAGACGGCGGTTTCTTTTGATTGCGGCGCTCATGAAATACTCAAATCCTTGGTAAACAGCTTACACAATTATAATTGATTACAGGATGGCGGTGGAGTAAAATGCAAATCCGATTCAGCGTTTTTAATTATTAAGGAGTATGCTGAGATGAAATGTTTGATCCTGGCCAGCGGTTTTGGTACGAGGCTATACCCGTTGACGATGAACCAGGCCAAGGCGCTTTTACCCTACAAAGGTAAGCCCATGATCAACCATATCGTGGACAAGATACCTCGGGACATCGAGATACTGGTTAACGTGAATATGAAATTTGAGCATGATTTTCGGGAGTGGGGCAGGAAGCAGAGCCGCGATATCACTATCTGTGTCGAGAATGTCAGGTCAGATGATGAGAAGCTGGGCGCCATCGGTTCGTTGAACTACTGGATAAAACAGAAAAACATAACCGAGGACCTGATGCTTTTCGGTGCAGATAATTATTTCGAGTTCGACCTTTCCAGCTTTCTGGCAGCATACGATGGCCGGAATATTCTTGTGGCCGTATATGACGTAGGTCATCCTTCAAAAGCTACGCAGTATGGAGTGGTGAAAATCGAAGGCGACAGGATCGTAGAGCTCGAGGAGAAGCCGGCCTCGCCCAAAACCAGCCTTGTGGCCACTGCCTGCTGGATACTGCCGCCCAGGGTGTTTCCCATCATAAGCGCGTTCTGCGATATGGCTGTTCAAGATAACCTGGGTGTTTTTATCACCCACCTTGTCGGTATTGATAATGTAATAGCCTATCCATTTGAAGAGCAGTGGATCGACATAGGTAATCTCGAGATATATTACGCGACGAAGTGACGTAATAAATTGCTTCGCTCTGACGTCTATGATTGATGTAAAATACTGAGTAAGCAGCGTTATATTGAGAATAGTCCTTTGATAAGGGGGCGACTTGATGGAAGATATTGAAAACATGGTGAGGACCACTATCAGCCAGATCGAGAAAGTCCTCAGCAGCAAGACGGTCATCGGTGAGCCGATAACACTGGGGGAAACAACGCTTATTCCTTTGCTCAGCATGGGATTCGGTTTTGGCGCCGCGGGAGGCGTGGGAAAGACTGATGCTAAGCAAAGCGGTGACGGCCTTAAGGGAGGAACAGGGGGCGCAGGCGGTATGCGGCCGATCGCCATAATTGTCATAGATAAGGAAGGGGTACGCATAGAGCCTATTAAGAGCAGCGTGGCCGCAGCTCTCGAGAAGCTGGGTGAAAAGGTTCCCGGCGTAGTTGAAAAGATCGCTGACAGGTGGGGTGAACGCAAGAAGGAGTAATTATTGGTCCCTCTGATCATTGCTCTTTCATTACTTGCCCTGATAATATTGCTGCTGGTACTTCCGCTTGGTATCCGATTGTCGGCCAGCTTCCACGGCGGCGCAATATTCAAAGTGCGTATTCAATTCCTTTGCGGCCTTCTTTCATGGGAAGTACCGACTGGACGTACGCGGAGAGAAAAGCCAGCCGGACCTGATACCCAAAAAACAGGTAATTCAGGGATGTCCAGTATGATAGAAGCTGCGCAGGTCAAAGGTCTTGAAGCAAGGATCAAACTACTGATCAAACAAATATACCGGCGGGTGAAAGTGCAGTCCGTTCATTCGGATTTAAGGGTAAGCCTGGGGGACGATTATTATACCGGCATGCTGGCGGGACTGCTGATTCCGCCTGTTCTGTATTTAAATCAGCGGTTCGATGGCGTGGTCCTGATTCAATCCGTTTTTGAGGAAGACCTTTTTCTGGAGGGGGATATACACGGTGATCTGCAGGTACGTCCCATTCATGTGCTTGTACCATGCCTGGGCTTTACACTCTCTCCTGAATTTCGACGGATGCGGAAGATAATGGCTGGAGGCTCATGCATAAAGAGATAGTCAGCTGTGAAGAGGCGCGCGAGGTTTCGGGAGTGAAGCTGACACCGATAGTAAGGTCGACTTT
>JAQTLG010000146.1 GCA_028715025.1 Dehalococcoidia bacterium
CGAGAGGTTTTCATCATCGCAGCCCGCTTTCGGGATGCGCAGGAGAGCCTTCTCCCATCGATTCTGCTCAGTCCTTGAATGACCTGGTACTCAGATGCGGCAGATGCAGAAAAAGATACGAAAGCCGTCATCATGTTAACACAGGCAGGAAACAGTCCCGATAAACCTTAATACCGGTTTATCCTGACTGCGATATCGGTTACTGTCTGGCGGGCCTGACCCAAGCTTTGATCAGAGGCTGGTTGATGGGGACGTTTTCATCGTTGTACCACCTGATGGTTGCGTTGATATAGCAGGTGATCATGTTTCCGTCCTTCCTGAGAAGCCTGATCCTGTATTCGATCAGGTATCCTTTATATTCGATCTCCTCTTTCAACGACTGGACGTCCCCGTTGTTGACAAGCAGCGTTGATAGATTCCGGCCGAGCAGTTCCTGCATGGTGTAACCGGTAATACCTAAAAACTGTCCGTTTGCATGAACAATCCCACCCTGTGTGGTGCAAATACAGACGGCTTCAGGACGTTTTTTTAATTTTGATACGCTGCCTGCCTTCCGCCCCGGCGCCTTTGGCGCCGATTCCATAAACTCAGCCAACTCATCCTCGTATTCGGCTATCAGCCGGCGCACCACTTCAGCCCTGTTTGCCTGTTCTACCTCTATCCTGTATTTTGCGATCATGTCCGGCTCCTCCCATTTGTCTATGCCGTGCACTCAATGGTTAATCAACCGGGCATCGGCTCCGACATTTACAGGATATACCGGTGAAGAGTGGTTGAACATGACCTGTTGGTACCTTTCGATATAGTACTTTGGTATCGGTCGTGGAATATGGTAAACTTTTTACCGTTTCCCGGTATTCGCCGGATTCAGCACAGGGGCCGTTAGCTCAGTTGGTAGAGCAACTGACTTTTAATCAGTGGGTCGCAGGTTCGATTCCTGCACGGCCTACCAGGCACCTCTATAATTAGACACAAAGTTGACCTGTCGTCTGCAGACCGGTGAAGGCCAGCATAATAGTTTATCTCCGGGAAACGTTCGGCTGCCACTACTTCGACTCGCTGTCCTGGTCACATCAGTGCATCAAATAGCGACGGC
Organism: Dehalococcoidia bacterium; assembly: GCA_028715025.1. GTDB lineage: Bacteria > Chloroflexota > Dehalococcoidia > GIF9 > UBA5629 > CAIMUM01. The sequence continues at coordinate 1,097 of JAQTLG010000146.1, forward strand.
TATTTACGAGGTCTTCCCATAAGGCTGAAGATGCAGTCTTGCTCGCAGATATTGGGATAGCACGAACTGCGCTGCTTTAAGCAGTGTCTCGACTAAAGATGTGCCGCGCATATAGATGCGGAAAACCCTTAATTAAGCTTCTTTCTTGAAGCCCTTGAAAGGGTCAGCCCATTGTTTGACCGAAGCTGCAAGTTCTTTATGCGTCTTGGCGTATTCCTCAAGAGAAATACCCTTGAGCGTCGCATCGATCGCCTGTCTGAAGGCCTTGCCGCCTGCTACAGGCCCTAGCGGGTGGGCGTGTATGCCACCTCCCGAACCTATGACTATGTCATTCCCCAGTTCCTGCATGACCTTGGGTACCATATTAGGTGTAATTCCGCCGGATGCCATCGGCCAGGTTGGCTTAAGATTATATAACGGGTACGTGAGATTCCTGGCCGCCGCATCAAATTTTTCAGTTATCACTGACGCCTTGCCGTAAGGAGCGGGAATAACCACAATGTCTGCACCGGCCAACCTTGGCAATTTTCCCAGAACCAGGTGCGAGCTCAAGCCGTGGTAGGGTGACATATACATTGCACCGGCTACATCCATATGCGCAAGGATGGGCACGTTTATCTTGGGGTCTTCGGCTATGGCCTGCATGACCGGCAGCCCGACTGCTATGTAGTTGATCATAAGGGCATTGGCACCCAGCTCGATCGCACGCCGGGCATTTTCGAAAACCTTCGGCACATTATCGGATATATTAACCGTGTATAACGTATGCTCGCCCGTCTCTTCATAAACTTGCTTCTCTATCTGCATATAACGTTTTACACGGCCCGCCATTGAGTTAAATGAAGCATCCGCGATTAATTCATCATCCTTGACGATATCACAGCCGCCGACGGCAGCCAGCTTGAAAAGCTCGGCGCCCACTTCCAGAGGATATCCGGTGCAGGGTTTAACCATATTGTTCAGAAGCGGTCGCTTCTTAACGCCAAGTAATTTCCTGACACCCTCGATCCCGAATTTGGGCCCCTTAAACCCGGCAACATATTTTTTGGGAAACCTTATGTCTACAAGCTTTATCTTGCCTCCCATGGAGATGTTGCCTACTACCGCCGTAAGCATCATAGGGATCTGCTGCCCGATATTCACTTCGGGAAAGGCTATTTGGACCATCCAGTTTCTATCCTGTACCCCGGCCGGGACCTCGAATTCGTAATCGGGTAACTCATACACACCGATTACTTTGGCAACATGGTTTCTCCGCACTTCAGGCGTCTCTCCCGGTACTGGGACCCAGGTCCCCGTGCTCTGCTCAATCGCCAGCAGCGGGGCCAGTTTCGGTACCGGAAATATAGCGGGATAGGTGATGGTATACGTCCCGATGATGTAATCATCGTAATCTATTCCATCGGGAAGCGCTACGGGTTGACTTAATAATTCATCTTGCTTCATTTCTCCCTCCTTTCCAAGCCTAAACTATACAGTGTCAAGATTATAAACGGTCAATCTTGACGTTGTCAAGATAAAACATTACTATTTTCACGTGCCTGTCAAGAAATATCATCATGGTGACCTGAAGAACGCCCTGATTAAAGCGGGAATCGAAATCCTTGCCAAAGAGGGTGTTCATGGACTAAGCCTGCGTAAGGTCGCCCTCAAGGCAGGCGTCAGTCACACGGCTCCTTACTCGCACTTTGCCGACAAGCAGTCGCTTATCGCCGCCATCTCGACGGAGGGCCTTCGCATAATATGTGAGCATACGGAGGAGGTGATCAGGCGCTACAGAGGCAAACCCGTCCGGCAGTTGATTGAAGCCGGTTGGGCATATATTCAGTTTGCGCTCAGCGACTCGGCCCATTTCAAGGTGACGTTATCCAGCGTACTGGAGAGAGAGAAGGATTATTCGGAGTATGTCGAGCTGTCCTATAAATGCTTCTCTCAACTCGTTTGTATAGTCGAGAACTGCCAGGCCGCCGGTCTGCTGCGGCCCGGGCCCTCGGACGTTGAGGCTATTAATGTATGGAGCATAGTTCACGGTTTCGTATCTCTTTATCTGGAGGGGCAGTTTTACCACACCATACTGGAACGTTTTACCGTGCGGGACCTGATGATCTCATCGCTCGGACACATTACGCTGGTTGACTTGACCCCACGGACGTATGCCAGGATCGCGGCATCTCCAAGATATGCATTGCAGCCGGTGGGCACAATATAGCTCCGGGCATCGGGTAACGGTAAGCTATTCGGTTGAGTGGGATAAGCCGCGTAAGCGCATCACGCCAGCAACTTTTTCCACCGCAAGCATGTAAGCTGCTATACGCAGGGAGACATTATGCTTATGGGCCAGGTTCCACACGCTGTTAAAGCTTTCTTTCATCGTGCGTTCCAGGTTGGCATTAACCTCCTCCGCAGGCCACATGAAACACTGCAAATTCTGGACCCACTCCAGGTAGCTGACCACCACGCCGCCGGCGTTGGCCAGGATATCCGGTACCACGACGATTTCCCTGTTGTTGAGGACACTGTCAGCCTCACGTGTGACAGGTCCGTTGGCAGCTTCGATAACCATGCGGGCCTTTATCGAATTTACATTCCCGGCATGAATTTGATTCTCCAGGGCCGCCGGTATGAGCAAATCAACTTTTAATGAAAGCAACTCCTCGTTGGTGATGCGGTCCGCATCCTCTGTTTTATATCCTTCAAGAAGCCCCTTCGGGTGTGCGGCTACGTACGTGTTTAAGGCGGGGATATCCAGTCCGCGGGGATTGTAGCGGCCGCCCGTTATATCGCTGATTGCCACGACCTTGCAGCCAAGCTCATGCAGGGTCACAGCTACAATGGAACCGACATTGCCGTAGCCCTGCACGGCCACTGTCGTATTTTCGATGGGCAAACGCTTCCTCTTAAGCAGCTCTTTCACGCACATGGCCACGCCGCGTCCCGTGGCTTCTTTGCGGCCTGCAGCCCCGCCCAGGGATACGGGCTTGCCAGTCACGATCTCCAGTTCCATATTTCCTTTTATAGAGCTGACCGTATCTACGATCCACGCCATGGTCTGTTCGTTGGTATTCATGTCCGGAGCGGGGATATCCCTTTTTCCACCGATCACGGGAAGGATCATCTTGGTGAAACCCCTGGTCATTCTGCAAAGCTCGCCTTCGCTCATATGCATGGGATCGCATTGTACCCCGCCCTTGGACCCGCCATAGGGGATGTTTACAACGGCGCATTTCCAGGTCATAAGGGCGGATAGCGCGCGTATCTCGTTAAGGTCGACGCCGGGATGATACCTGATACCGCCCTTGCATGGGCCGCGGGCGCTTGAGTGCTGTATGCGATATCCCGTGAATACCTTTACCTGTTCGTCATCCATCGTTACCGGGACATTGACCGTCAGTTCCAATTCAGGCTTTCTTAATATGGCATGTATTCCTTCTTCCAGGTTGATTCTCGGTGCGATTTCGTCAAGCATCGAAAGGCCGGAATTCCATAGCTCATGCCCGTCATTCTGTACAGTCCGGTCAGCGCTTGCTCCAGCGTTCGACTGTTTATCAGGCGCCGTCTTTTTCATGGTCCGCTCCCTTAGCCGAAATTTTTGTTAAAGGTGACACCGTCACCGGGATTAAACTTTGTTCCGCAGGTCAAGTTGTTCTGACTGACACATCAGCTTGCGGGCTGCCACTATGGCAGCTTTATCCACCAGCATATCGTCGACTGTAATTGAGCCGTCTCCGTTCGTTTGTGCTTTCTCGTATGCTGTCAGCAGTTTTTTAGCCAGCCTTATTTCATCGCCGGTGGGAGTGAATATCTCGTTAACTATGTCTATTTGCGACGGATGCACAACCCATTTGCCCCTGAATCCCATTCCTGCCGCCCGTCGGGCGTCCTCTTTCAAGCCCTCCATGTCTTTTATGTTCGGGTACACCGTATCGACAGGCTCTATCCCTGCGGAAGTGGCAGCCACCACGATGCGTGATCGTGGATATAGTGAAACAGACCAGTAATTGTCCATCGAAAAGGACTTGTTTGCGCCTATGTCGGCGAAGTAGTCCGCCCTGCCGAACTGAAGCACTGTCAAGTGTTTGCTGGCATGGGCGATTTCGTGTATCGCCTCTACAGCGCATGCAGTCTCGATCAGAGCCTGGAGGCCTATTTTTTTATCTGGCCGTGCATTATTCTGCGCTGCATCGATCATGCGCTCAACAAT
>JAQTLG010000147.1 GCA_028715025.1 Dehalococcoidia bacterium
TGGGACCGATCTTCACTGATGAATACTACGGTATCGCTATCTGCAAGAAAAACGCTTATCTTGTCCCCAAGATAAATGCCGCTCTTCAATCCCTCAAGGACGAGGGATTCCTGGACATGCTCGACCAGAAATGGGTCGGCCGCTAAGCGCTGCGCCTTCTCTACCCTCCACTATGCTTAAGGCGTATAATAGTAGTCTGCTCTATGAGTACGCCCGACGAACCGCAGATTCCCCAGGAGGAGCTGGACCACATTCCCGGCGCTGAGCCGTCATCGCGTATGGATGTCTGGTGGTGGCTGGTAGCTCTGGTGGTCGGGATCACAGCCCTTCTGCTTTTTGCCTGGCCCGACCCCTTTATGAATATTTTCAAGTTCGTCCAGGACGGCATCGTGATAACGATAACCGTCACACTGGTCTCCTTTTTACTGGTATTGGTGGTGGGCATGGTGGGCGGACTGGGCCGGCTTTCGACTAACCGTGCCGTCCATATCATCTCCACCCTGTACGTGGAACTGGTGCGCGGCGTGCCGCTGCTGGTCCAATTAATAATCTGGTACTTCGCCGTGCCGGTCATGATCCAGTCCCTGGGCAAGGCATGGGCCATCCCGGCGCTGGAGAGCTTCCAGGCAAATCCTGTCGTAATGGCCATAATCGGCCTGGTCTTCTGTTACGGAGCATACATGAGCGAGATCTACCGCGCAGGCATTCAGAGCATCCCCAAAGGACAGATGGAGGCAGCCCGTAGCCTGGGCATGACCTACTTCCAATCGATGCGGCATGTCGTCCTGCCGCAGGCCGTGCGCGTCATCCTTCCTCCCATCGGAAACGAGTTCATAGCACTGCTCAAGGATTCGTCGCTGGTCAGCGTGGTCGCTGTGGCAGACCTGACGCGCCGCGGCCGGGAGTATGCGTCGATCCACTTCGATCCCATCGAGGTCTGGATGCTGGTGGCCCTGCTGTATCTGATTATGACGCTCTTCTCGGCGCGTGTGGTGAACTGGATAGAAAAGAAAACCAAATTCGAGAGGTAATGATTGGCTCAACCTGTTATCAGCATACGCGGAGTCCATAAATACTTCGGCAGGGTGCACGCGTTGCGCGGCCTGGACCTCGATATAGCCGGAGGTGAGGTCGTGGTCATCGTCGGCCCGTCCGGCTCAGGCAAATCAACGCTGTTACGCTGTATCAACCGCCTTGAGACCTACGAGAAAGGCAAGATCATGGTGGACGGCATTCCGCTGGATAATGCCAGGAACATAAACGCCGTACGGCGCGAAGTCGGCATGGTCTTCCAGTCGTTCAACCTCTTCAGCCATCTCACTGTCCTGGACAACCTGATGCTGGCCCAGCGCGTCGTGCGCAAACGTCCACCTGCTGAGGCCAGGCAGACTGCACTTGAACTGCTTGATAAGGTCGGCATTCCCGATAAGGCGGATGCAAAGCCAGCCCAACTTTCAGGAGGCCAGCAGCAGCGGGTAGCCATCGCACGCGCGCTGGCCATGAATCCCAAGGTCATGCTTTTCGACGAGCCCACCAGCGCCCTCGACCCGGAGATGATCAAAGAGGTGCTTGAAGTGATGCTGGCGCTGGCCGCCGAGGGAATGACCATGGCTGTGGTCTCTCACGAAATGGGCTTCACCCGTGCCGCGGCAAAGCGCGTCATATTCATGGACGAGGGCCAGATCATCGAGGAAGCCCCTCCCGACGTACTCTTTAACTCACCCCACCATGAGCGCACCAGACAATTCCTAGGCAAGATACTCAGCCACTGAAGCTGCATAAACGCCTGGTACACGGCTTCCACAATAAGGCATACCTACTGAAGCACTCCCAGCAGGCCGCGGAGCAGTATAACGGCTGCCTTTTTGTCCAGGGGCTCGTTGTTATTGCCGCATTTGGGTGACTGAATACAGGCCGGGCAGCCCTCGCGGCAGGGACATTCCTCAATGGTCTTGAGCGTCGCAGCCCATAGGCCCTCGATGATTTCATAGCCTTTCTCCGCTATACCTATGCCGCCCGGATAGCCGTCGTAAATAAAAATCTGCGCTTTTCCGGTATCTATATGAAATGGGGTGGAGACGCCCCCGATATCGTTGCGGTCGCACATGGCGAACAGCGGCAGTATGGCGATGGCGGCGTGTTCCACCGCGTGAAGCCCGCCATGAAAATCGAGCTTGTTCTTCTCCAAGATATCCATCGCTTGCTGCGGCAGGTCGAACCATAACGACTGGGTGATGAAACGCATGGGCGGCAGATCCAATACATCTTCGCCGATAACCTCGTCGGTGTAATGCTTTTTTTTGCGAAAGCCTTCGACCTGGTTGGTCACGTCCACCATGCCAAGGCGGATTTTCACTCCGCCGGACTCCTTGTCCTTCATCTGCTGCAGTATCTTTATGTCGGTCAGCTCCATGGTCTGCGTGTAATAAGGGACTGCGGCCGGCTCCACCAAGGCTATATGCTTCTCGATATCAAGCTCTTTGACAAAATAGGAATCTCCCTGGTGCAGGTAGATGGCGCCGGGATGCACCTGCCAGAAGGCATGGTCCTCCTCGATCGTCTCCAGTACCTGATAGCCTCTAGATACATCCAGCAGCTGATACTGATAGGAAGAGGCGGTCCTGATATTAACTTCCTGCGCCGGATGCGAGAGCCGGGGTGCGATATGCCAGCGGTCGCCCTCCTTCCTCAGCTTGCCCTCCTCCCCCAGCTCGACTCGAGCGGCATCAAGAGTATCACCGAAGTATTCCCTGTCATTTTCGTCTATGTGTTTCTCCCAGGCGGCGCAGAGCAAGTGTGGGTGAAGAATGTTGATGTTCTCCCAGTTGATGAGGGCATTTTCAAAGGGCTTGCCGAAGAAGAAATCGGGATTATGCATGAAATACTGGTCCAGCGGATTATTCTGCGCCACGAGAAATGTAATCGATCTCTCGCCCCGACGCCCGCTTCGCCCCGCCTGCTGCCAGGTGCTGGCGATGCTGCCCGGGTAGCCAGTCAGGACCGTGGCATCCAGCCCGCCGATGTCGATGCCAAGCTCAAGGGCACTGGTGGCCACAGCCCCCAACAGCTCGCCCGAGAACAGTTCCCGTTCAATCTCCCGCCGGTCGGAAGCCAGGTAACCGGCCCTGTACGGTTTGATCTTTTCACCCAGAGGGCTGCCCAGCAGGTCTCGGCTGTACACATAGATCAGCTCAGTTAACCGGCGCGTGGAGGCAAAGGCAAGGGTACGCACCTGCCTGCGTACAAGCTCTGTGAACAGATGGGTCACCTCGCTGTTGGCGCTGCGCCGCAGGCTGCGTGCCTCGTCAACGATGGGGGGGTTCCAGAAGACGAACGCCTTGCCTCCGTAAGGAGCTCCATCGTTATCCACAACTTCGAAAGGCAGACCCGCCAGTCCTTCAGCATGTTGCCCCGGGTTGGCAATCGTTGCTGAACAGAACACAAATTGTGGTCTGCTGCCGTAATGAGCACAGATGCGTCTCAGTCTGCGCAGGACGCAGGCCACGTGCGATCCGAACACACCCCGGTATATATGCGCCTCATCGACCACCACATATTTGAGACGCCTGAAGAACTTATCCCATGATTTATGGTTCGGCAGGATGCCGGCATGCAGCATATCCGGGTTAGTGAGCACAATACGTGCTCGTTTCCTGATGCCTGAACGTTCTTCGCCGGGCGTATCCCCGTCGTAAGTGGCGCATTCCCAGGGCAGATTAATAGCGCCGCCAGCCAGCCAGGTAAGTCCGCGCAACTGGTCCTGGGCCAGCGCCTTGGTGGGAAAAAGGTATAGGGCGCGGGCATAAGGCTCCTCCAGCATGGTGTTTAGCACGGGGATGTTGTAGCAGAGGGTCTTGCCGCTGGCGCTGGGCGTTGCGACCATCACATTTTTACCCAGTCTGATGCCGTTAATAGCTTCAGCCTGGTGCAAATAGAGGGTGCTCAGCTCGAGCTTGTCGAGCCTTTCCTGCAGAACAGGATGAAGGGGCCTGTCAGGCCACCCGGGTCGTGCATCGCGCGGAGGAATATATTGAACATGAACGATCTGGTCCTTGTATTCGGGGTCGTTCTTGATGTAATCGAGGAACGCCGAGGTATCCATATGTCAATTATACTGCCCTGGATTTAAAACCTGGTTCAGTAGATTTCGATCTCTTTCTCCACGATCTCAACCGAAGGATAATCGTGTTCGATCAGGCTGATGGCCGCGCTGATAATCTCGTCAACGCGGTTATTATGGTTGGAGACGCAGGCTAATCCGATCGTGGTCATCTGCCAAAGATCGTGATCATCGACCTCGGCGATGGAGATGTTGAACTGCTTCTGCAGCCGCATTACAAGGGATTTAACGATGCTCCTTTTATCCTTGAGAGACCTGCTCCCCGGGATATGGATCTTCAATTTGCAGACGCCTACTTTCACTAAAGACCGCTCTGCCACCCCGCAGCTATACGTATACGGTGGCTCCCGCGGGAGACTGCGGGAGCAATATATCTAACGTTCCGGTTTGGACGACGCGTAGCAGCTGCTGCAATAAACCGGACGTTCCTGTCTCGGCTCAAAGGGTACTTCGCACTCGGTACCGCACCTTGCGCAGGTGGCTTTGAACATCTGCCTGGGTTTGCCGGCGCCTCCTGAGCGGGACTGTTTCCTGCTGGTCCTGCAATCAGGGCAGCGCTTGGGCTCGTTCTGAAGTCCTTTTGACTGATAGAATTCCTGCTCTCCTACTGTGAATACGAATGATCCACCGCATTCAGCGCAGGTAAGATTTTTGTCCGATAGGGCCATTGATGCCTCCTTGTTGATAATAACTATGCACCATGGATACTGACGGGTCTGAATGGCCCAGGACCTCTTGAAACATACGCTGGGAGTCTTAGTCCCGGCATTATGGTCTCCCGATTTAAGAGGCAGCCAGTTTAAGACTCACCATCAACCAAGGTTTGCATACTCGCAATAGTGTAGATTATAATTTTCTGCAAGTCAAGGCCTTTGCGCAGTAAATAAGGATGGTAATATGCCAGACTATGAATATGATAAGCAACCCATGGTGCGCAGCGTCATCAGTATTGTTGCGTGCCTGCTTATCGGGTTAACACTGATATTTGCCGGCGGCGGTAAGCTCGCCAACTTCGGCCAGATCCCCGGGCAGACAGAGTTCCTCGACAGGTTCATCCCGGACTTTCTGATGACCCCGGAATTCGCCCGATTTATCGGCCTCATTTTTATACCCTGGATCCTGCCTGCCGTCGAAGTGGTGCTC
>JAQTLG010000148.1 GCA_028715025.1 Dehalococcoidia bacterium
GAGGACGAGCTCCTGAGATCCCGGGACCTATTGCAGACAGTTATAGATGCCACTCCAGACTGGATGTGCGTCAAAGATTACGAGCATAAATATATAATGGTCAACAAAAGCTTCGCTCAGGCACAGCACCTGTCGCCGCAGGATATGATAGGCAGGCCTGATACCGACTTTTTCTCGGAAGAGCTATGCCTGGGCAATCCAGAAAAGGGTATCACGGGATTCCACGCCGACGACCTTCAGGCCTTTCAAGGTCGCCTGGTGCAAAACCCCGGAAACCATGTCACGTGGGCTGATAACTCACAGCATGTTTACGATACGTATGAGATACCGCTGAGAGACAAATCGGGGAATGTATACGGCGTCCTGGTATACAGCCGCGACTCCACCGAGCGGCAGAGGGCTGAGGAAGATCGTGAGGCATCTATCGATGCATTGCAGAGGACACTGCGGGCCCTGGTGGACACCATGGTCAAGGTGGTGGAGATGCGTGACCCCTATACCGCCGAACATCAGCACCGGGTGGCCGACCTGGCCGGTGCCATAGCCAGGGAGATGAAGATGGATGATCTGCGGGTCGAACACCTGGTAATGGCAGCCAAAATCCACGATATCGGCAAGATGTATGTTCCGTCGGATATACTCAGCAAGCCCGGCAAACTGACCGATACTGAACTGGACCTGATCAAGACGCATACGCTCGGCAGCTATTCCATACTGCGGGATATCGAGTTCTCCCATCCCATCGCCTTGATGGTGCTCCAGCATCATGAAAGGCTGGACGGCTCCGGTTACCCGCAGGGGTCGACGGGCAAAGAGATGCTGACGGAGTCCAAGATACTGGCGGTGGCCGATGTGGTTGAGGCCATGGCGTCACACCGTCCCTACAGAGCAGCGCTGGGTATCGAAAAGGCCCTGCATGAAATATCCAGGAACAAAGGCAAGCTGTACGATCCAGAGGTTGTTGACGTCTGCCTGATGCTGTTTAAAGAGAGAGGATTCAAATTCGAGGATAGATTCGTCTTCAGAGACAGGTAGATATCCCTTTCCAAATATCGCCACATTTTTCTAAACACCTTTACCCTCTACGACGTTTTAATAATTGTTTAACATTTAAGCTGTATATTGATTATGTAAACAGTTTAATAAGGTTAACTCTAATGCAGAGGACTTAGAAAGATGCTACAGAAATTTTACTGCCCCAACTGCGCGGCGCGGGTTGTGTGTGGTGAGAGGTTCTGTGGGAATTGCGGCGTTAACCTGACCTGGATCGTGCAGCCGGCGCCGGCGCAGCCGATCCCGACTGCATGCGGGCTTTCTTCCTCCTTCAGCCAGGAAACGGATGATAGATGGCCGCAAACCAGTCAGGAATTCGGACCGAGCCGGCCGCCCGTACAGGATCACAGCCGTTATCTGCAGAAGAAGGCCGCGTCGACAGACGGGGCGGTGACGCCCATCAGCAAAGAGATCTCCAAATTGCTGTCGGACTTCGAGAAGCACCTTAAATACAGCCATTCCAGGTGACTTAACGCTGCCCGTTCTGATTGTTACAATGGCTCTGATATCATTGTGGAGCAACTGAGCGAAAAAGGAAGTGAGGTAGATCATGAGCAAGAAAAGTCTGGGCAATAAATCCTGCCTGTATCCTTATCCCGTTACCATTCTCGGCGCCAACGTTAACGGCAAAGCCAATTTCATGACACTGGCTTTTATCGGAATTGTCAACGCGAATCCCGGTATGGTCGCCTTCGGATGCAACAAACGTCATTACACCAATGGCGGTATTAAAGAGAATCTGACCTTCTCGATCAACATACCTTCTAAAAATATGATCAAGGCGGTCGATTATATCGGGTGTGTGAGCGGGGAGAAAACTGACAAATCCGGGCTGTTCAAGATATTCTACGGAAAGCTGGATACTGCTCCAATGGTCGATGATTGCCCGCTCTGCCTGGAATGCAAGGTATTAAAGATTCTGGACCTGGGCGGATTTGACGATATCGTGATTGGCGAAATTGTCGAATGCTACTGTGAGGAAAATTGTTTGAGCTCTAATAATCTGCCCGATATTGAAAAACTTCAGCCGTACATGCTGTCCATGTATGAAAACCGGTATTTCTCATTGGGAGAGTATCTGGGCAAAGCCTGGAACATAGGATTGAATTACACAGCAGAAAAATAAGGAAGCGCTGACCGGGTCGATGCAATCAGCGCTTCCTGCCTTGTAGAGATGATCGTCAGCTACGGCGGTGGTATAGGGCCGGGTCCAGGCGGTACAGGGCCGGGCATAGGGCCGGGGCCCAGTCGCGGCGCCGGGTAGGAATGATACGGGGGGTTATACCACGGTGTGCCGTATGAATAGGTCCGGTAATAGATGACGGTAGGTTGATAGGCCGGCTGTGCGGAAGTTACATACGTATTCTGCTGCTGCAGCTTGGACTGGGCTTCAGCCAGCGACTGCTGGGTAGTATTCAGTTGCTGCTGAGTTGAAGAAAGCTGCTGCTGAGTCGAGTTAAGTGAGTTATTGAGTGAATTCACCTGGCCTTGCAGGGCCATGTACTGCTCACTGCTTATGCCCGTGGAAATGCAACCCGCCGACAACATCGTCATCAGTAATACGAGAGACATGACCGCGATAATAGCCTTCTTTTTCATTTTTACCTCCTTTTTCTTAGCATAAAGGAGGTGCTATGAATATGCTTGACGGCGGACTGATAAGTCTCTGATATTCGGCTAACAAATTATTAAATCGCGGATGGATTATCAGGGATTTACGGTCACAGTGACGGTGGCGTTATCCGTCCCGTAGCTGTTGATGGCGGTCAGCGTAAAGCTGGTGGTTTCGCCGGGTGATACCGCCTGCCCGGATGCTGAGGTCGGAACTCCGATACCCTGATCTATGATAAGTATGGTAGCGCCCGTGACACCCCAGGAAAGGTTTGATGTCCCACCCGGGGAAATGGTGCTCGGAGAGGCTGTAAAGGACCTGATTAACGGCGCAGTGCCATCTGTCGCTACGCTCACCGCAACTGTAACTTCTTTCTTCTCCGTGCCGAAGGTGTTAACCGCGGATAACTCATAGGTGGTGGTGGCGGTGGGTATTACCGTTGTCCAACCGGATGACGGCACGTTGCCGACGTTCGGACTGATCGAAACCGTCCTTGCCGCATCGACTGCCCAGGTGAGTGTTACCTCATCCCCCAGCATGATTGAATTGCTGCTCGTGGAAAAGGTTTTAATCTGAGGCGGATCCTTGGTAAGCGCCGGGCCGGAGCTAATATTTGACGTGTCTACGGTAACCGTAACCGATTTGGTCACCGAGCCGTAGTCGCTGTCGGCCCGTAATGTATATACAGCCGTCTCAGAGGGAGTTATTTTGAGCGTTCCTTTTAAGGCCACACCGCCGATGCCCGGATTGATATTGATCGATTTGGCGCCGATGACATCCCAGGTCAGGGTAGATTCATCGCCTGCGTCGATCGACGCCGGGCTGGCGCTGAACGTCGTAATGATGGGCGTTTTGGATGTGCTTACCTCAAGCGTGGCTGAAGCGGTTGAATTGCCTTCGCTGTTGGCGGCCGTCAGCACGTACCGGGTGGTTGTGCCCGGAGACACGACTTTCGATCCGCTCGGCGATACGGTCCCCACCTCGGGCTGGATGGAAACCGACGTCGCGCCTGTTACGCTCCAGGATAATGTGGATGTCTGACCCGTATAGATACCGCCGGGGCTGGCAACAAAGTTGTTGACTGTCGGCGGCTTGCCGGTGACCGCAACGGTTATCTCTCTGCTGACAGAGCCGCCGAAGCGGCTGTCGGCGGTCAGTTTATACGTAGTGGTTTCATCGGGCGATATCTTCTTTGTCCCGCTCAAAGATACCGTCCCCACGCCGGGACTGATGGAGACCGAAGTTGCCCCGCTGACATCCCACTGTAGAGTCACGTCCTGGCCCGATATAATCGTCGGAGAACTGGCCTCGAAAGACGTCACCACCGGCGGCGCGAACCACTTCGATATCTCTCCCTGGAGAGCAACGCCTGTGATGATAATCGCAGCAAGGACGAGCACACCGATGGATATTTTTATAACCATGCTGCGGTTGTTTTTTATCCACTGCAGCAATCCCGCCCCACCCCCTCCATCGGAAGACTGACCTCCACCCTGAAATTCCGGGCCTGCAGCCTGACCGGCGGACTGGTACCATTGCTGTTGCTGCTGGTCATACGGAGAATCGGATGACTGGTACTGGCCCTGTGTCTGCACTCCCTGCCAGTTCAAGACCGTTTTACAGTACGAGCATTGGGCCTGTCCGTAGGCTACCGGCGTGTTACAGTAAGGGCAGTAATACATTTGCTGCATGGTATATTTTTACTTCCGTCACAGAGGCAAGTCAAGGTACCGGGGCATGCCGGCGTAGCGGCGACTACTTAACAGCCAGTGTCTGGACGATCTCCTTTATCAGGGCTTTATTAGCATCGCCCTTTATGGTCAGGCCGATGGCGGAAATGGTCTTCTCGCCTTTATCCGTGCCCAGGGCATAGACGTACAGCTGGTACATCCCGTAGACATCTGCGCTCAGCACGGCCTCTGTGGCCGGGGTTGTCCCATCGGACAGGGTGGTGGCATCAATAGACTCAACTTTTGTTTTGACCGGCACGCCTGATGCCGCCAGCGTTTCGTCCACAGCCTCCTTAACAGCCTTGCTGTAATCCGCAGGCTTGTCTACCACGGCCGCCGCCGCTGCATCGGACTGTATGTCGCCTGCTTTGGCTGCCACCCGCATCACCATGTCGCCGATGAGCTTCTCGTTCGACCATGACTTTGGATACCTCAGTGTGAATCCATACTGGTCGTTGCTGTAAGTTGCAGCTTCAAAGGAAGTGGGCTTCTCGGTCACCTGCGGTGTCACCTCGGGCGGTGCAGACAGCTCTTCCACAGCCGGTGTTACCGGGGTAGTTTCGGCCGCTGGAGCCGCCGGTTTCTCCGTCTCTGCAGGCTGGGACGGTGCCGTTGCCGCCGGAGCGCAACCGCCGGACACACCGGCCGGTAATACAACTCCCAAAACAAGTAAAACGGTAATCAAAATGATCGGCGATTTTGTCATATGCATTGTTCAGTCTCCTCCCTGTTTTCTTATAGCAACGCCGCATAGCATACTGTATAGTCAAAGTTGGGTCAACTCATTCTCATATTAAATAGTCATTCCTATCGTGGGCTTTGCCCTACAAGTATCCTCTGCCCCAAAAGTCAACCAGTTGCCCCAAA
>JAQTLG010000149.1 GCA_028715025.1 Dehalococcoidia bacterium
CCCGGTATTATTTTCGGCATACTGGCATGGTTCATGCCCGATTATAAGAACAGGCCTAAGGACCCGAACGGAGCCGCCAGCTCATCTTCCATGAGTTTTGGCAGCACTATGAAGGCCATACTGACTAATAAAACGGCCGTGATGCTGTTTATATCTTTCGGGCTTCTTTATTATTTTCTAAATACCATCGTTTACTGGCTGCCCACTTACTTTAACAGGTATATGGGTATGGATGTTACTACGGCAGGTTCGTTAACGGCCGTGGTGATGATCAGCGCCCTGATAGCCAGCCCGCTGGGCGGCTGGTTGGGCGATTTGATATCCAGGAAGAACCCGGCCAATAAAATGCTGCTCAGCTGGATCTGTGTATCGCTGTCAATCATATGTTATGCGTGCGCAATCCTCTTCAACGCCTGGCCGCTGTTCTTCGTGGTGACTTTTTTCTCTTTCATGTACATCCCTGCACAGCACACTGCCAGCCAGGAGATCGTGCCCTTCTACTTGAGGGCCAGCACCTACGGCGTCTATATCTTTTGCATGTTCTTCCTGGGCGGCTTGTGGGGGCCTGCAGTAACCGGCATGGTATCCGATGCATCCAACCTGCAGATGGGTTTCTGGGTCAATGGCGCAGTGGCGGTCATCGGATCGATCGGTTACTTTATCACTTACAAGTTTTTCAACAAAGACTATGACAACGCCAGGAAATTGGAGGAGGGAGTCACATACGAAGCTGCCTGATTCTATAAGTTGAATATATAGTCTCTTAGAACTAATATACCGGCTATCAGGTATGTAACGGAGCCGTTAGTCCCGTGATGAAATGGTAACAGACGATGGATTATTAACTGCCGGCATCGATGCAGGCGCCAGCAGGATCAAGGTTGCGCTTTTTAAGGGCCGTCGCTTATTAGGTCACGCGGTCCTGGAAGGCGGCGCCGAAAATATCACAGAGATATCAAAACGGGCGCTGGCCGATACATGCCGGATAGCTGGTATTACCTTAGAGGACATCTGTAAAATTGCGGTTACCGGAATGGCGTACAAATATGTTCATCTGGAAGTGGAGCATATTAACGAGAGCACATGTCTTGCCAGGGGCATCGATTTCTTTATGCCCGAGGCACGGACCGCGATCGATGTAGGCGCTCAGAAAAGCCTGGCAATGAAATGTAAAGGCGGCGTGCCGCTCAAGATACGTTACAGCGAAAAATGTGCTTCCGGAAGCGGGAGGTTCCTGGATGTGGTCGCGGCGACCATGGCGATGGACAAGGCAGAACTAAGCCGGCTGGGCTTGTCCACGCAGGACTTCGTCGAGGTGCAGAGCACCTGCACCATATTCGCCGAGTCGGAGATCATCACACTCATCCATTCGGATGCCAAACCGGCCGAGATAGCGCGCGGCGCATACAGGGCCCTGGCCAGACGGCTGTACGGCCTGCTGCTTCAGGTCGGGCTGGAAGATGTCGTTTGCGTGGCGGGTGGAGTATCCGCCGACGCGTGTCTGCTCGATGAACTGACGAAGCTGGCCGGATGCGAAATAAAGACAGCCAGGCAATCGGATATTGTAATGGCCTGCGGAGCGGCCCTGGCCGTTCAATAAGGAGATTTTAACGGTGCTGCTTGCCGGAATAGATATAGGTTCATCCAGTACCAAAGCAGTGGTCATGAATGACCGCAGTGTTGTGGCATCCGGCATTATGCTGACCGGCGCCAGCGGCACAGTCGCTGCTTCCAGCGTGATGGACCTTGTTCTGGCGCAGAGCGGTGCCGCTATGGGTGATTTAGCCTGCATCGTTTCCACCGGATACGGCAGAGTTAATGTCCCCTTTGCCCAAAAAAATGTCACTGAGATATCCTGTCATGCCAGGGGCGTGAACTGGTACTTCCCGGGCGTGCGCACGGTACTGGACATGGGAGGACAGGACTGTAAGGCGATTAAGTGCGATGAAGGTGGGAGAGTGGTGAAGTTTGCACTTAACGATAAGTGCGCCGCAGGTACCGGACGGTACCTTGAACGATTATCCAAATACACCGGTGTGCCGCTGGGCGAGATCGGGCCCAGATCGCTTCAGCCTGTCAACGGCCCTGTTTCTGTGGACAGCTTCTGTGCCGTCTTCGCTGAGAACGATGTGCTCCTTCGTATCCGCGAAGGCTATCAGATCAACGATATCCTGGCCGGAGCTGTCGATGCCATAGTAGAGAGGATCGTAACTATCATTCAGCGGATAGGTGCAGAGGAGGAGCTTGCCATCAGCGGCGGTATCGCTAAAAATACGGGTGTCGTTTCCAGGGTGGAGAAACGTCTGGGTATGAGGGCACTGATAGCTGATGAGCCGCAGATTATCGGCGCCGTAGGCGCCGCGCTTTTTGCCCGGGACCTGGCCTTGAAATCCGCCAAGTGACGATATAGGTGGCGCTATCTCTAACCCTTGATCCTTCTTTCCCAGCGCTCGTAAGGTTCCCAGGCGTTCAGTTGCTCGGGCGTGCGCACAGCCTTCAGTTGCCGTGCCCCATGCGGGCACGAGGTGACACATGCGCCGCAGCCGAAGCACTTCTCCGCATCAGTAACGCTTTTTATCTTACCGAAATCATCTTTGACGAGAGTGATAGCCTTGAACTGGCAGCGCTTGCTGCAGATATTGCATCCCTTGCACAGATCAGGATTGCTTTCGGCGACGTAGCGGCTCTTGAACGTGATTTTGGAGAAGGGTATGGAGAAATTGACGCAATTGCTCAGGGCAATGCAGCAACAGGTGCAGCAGTTGCACAGGGTCGCTACTCCGATATCGAGTATATGTATAAGCCCCTTTTTCTCGCAGTCATCGATGATTTTAAGCGCTTCCTCCGAGCTGATGGCCTTGCCAACACCCCTCCGGATGATATGTTCCGCGGCGCGGCCGAAATTCAGGCAGATGGTATAATCGTCGCTCAACTTGCACGGTTCACCGCCGGCCGCATTGCATTTCCGGCAGGAGCAATCGGTAACGGCTATGCGGGAGGCTTTGGCGTATTCACGAATGTCTTCATGGGGCTGAATATCGCTGTGGGACTTCAGGGCGCTGATGTGGGGCACGACTCTGGCATATTGAATGTCGGTCAGGCCGATCATCTTGGCCAGGTCGGGGTACATCTCCTTCTTAACGAAGTCATACCAGCTTTTATAAGCCGGCGATGTCCTGGGATCGATTGCCATATCTGAAAGCGAGGTCATGAATGCGAAATACGGGTCGCGTGCGAAGCGCAGGCCCCGGCGGGTTTTGGCGTCCTTATAATTGACCAGACCTTTACGAAATAAACTGTCAAGGCAGGTGTTGACTTTTTCCTGATCAAGGCCGATCTCCTGGGACAGCACCGCCGGTGTGACCTCATCCGTTTTTTCCAGTATCACCACGCCAATTGCAGCCTCATCGGGAGTCAGCAGATTCCTGATCAGCGTTTTATACAGGATGGAATCCGGATAGCCATGTTTCCTGGCAATGATTTCGTAGCTGTCTTGCCCTGCCATTTTCTGCCTCCTTATAAATTCTCTCTAGTCCTGCAGCTGCTCTATCATGACAACCATTAAGCGGCGCCGGACGGCGTCGTGTGAATTGCCACGGCTTAATATTACACAGTAGGATATCATACAATAATATTAATATCAATATCGATTTAGTTGATATTGACAAATATTCAATCTGCGTGATAAGATTAGCGAGATTCTTGGAGCGTAATCTGCGCTCAATATATAAACGGAGGTAGTTGTCATGTCAGGGCCATTAGCAGGGATCAAAATACTGGATGCAGGCGCTTTTACGGTCGGGCCTGCCGCGTGCAGTCTTCTGGGATTGATGGGTGCAGAGGCAATACGAATCGAGCCTCCCAATCTGGACGGTCTGCTCTTTGTGGGGACCATTGCCGGAGGCTCAGGTACCAGCTATATCAGCAGTCACTACAATAAGAAGAGCATTGTACTGGATTTAAGGGATCCCAAAGGAAGGGAGATCGGCATCAAGCTGGTCAAATGGGCCGATGTGCTGGTCAACAACCGGCGGCTGGGTGCGCTGGACCGCATAGGATTCGGATATAAAGACCTGGCCAAGATGAATCCACGCATTATCTATATTGAAAGCACTTCTTATGGAACCACCGGACCTTGGTCAAAGTATGCCGCCGCCGACCACTTCGTCCAGGCGGCTTCGGGCTTTGCCAGCGTAAATGGGAAAGAGGGCGGTGAAGCCGAGATACTGCGCTATGCCACCAATGCCGATTATACGGCAACTCTGATTATTCTGAATGCAGCCATCGCCGGCCTGATCGCACGCGAGAAGACAGGGAAAGGCCAGAGGATAGACACCTCGCATCTTCAGGGCACCATCGCGGTGCAGACCAGCCGGCTGGCTGAGTTCTTTGTGTCGGGAAAGAATCCGCCGTTAATGGGCAGCGTGAGCAGCAGGATAGCCCCCTCCCAGTCTTTCAAAACGCAGGACAACAAGTACATCAACATCAGCGCCGACCGCGAGGAATACTGGGTCAAAATATGTAAAGCGCTGGAGCTGGACGCGTTGATAGATGACCCCAGGTTCAGCACCAATGAGAAACGCCTGAAGAACAGAAAGGAGCTGATTCCACTGATAGAGGAGAAGGTGGCCGACAAGCCCGCATACTGGTGGATGCTGCACTTCGACAGGTGCGGCGTGCCCCACGGATTCAATTATGATTACGTCGACCTGATCAGAGACCCGCATATCAATGAAAACAAGTGGCTTTATGATATGGACAGCAGCTACGGAATTCTCAAAGGGTATGCTGCTCCCTGGGAATTCAGCAAAACCCCTGCAGAAGAGATGACACCCACAGTCAAATACGACCGTGACAGAGATGAAATTCTCGCGATGCTGGAATAAATTCAAATACCGGCGGTAAAGAGAGTTAGATTAAGGAGAGAATGAAATGACAGAGGTTCTGGGCGGTATAAAAGTTATCGATCTTAGCGAGGAGATAAGCGGACCGCTGTGCTCGATGTATCTGGGTGATATGGGCGCAGAGGTCATCAAAATTGAGAGTCTGCAGGGAGACTGGGCGCGCCATATCGGCCCCAGGGTCAAAAGTGAAAGCAATCTGTTCATCTGCCACAACCGTAATAAAAAGAGTATCGCCGTTGATCTCACCAAACCGGAGGGACGCCAGATAGTCTACGACCTGGTCAAAGGGGCATCCGTCTTCATCG
>JAQTLG010000150.1 GCA_028715025.1 Dehalococcoidia bacterium
ATGGTGATGGGTATCCCAATCGGCTACGAGGATGATAAAAATCCGGCCAACAAGTTCCGCAGCAGCCGCGAGCCGTTTGAAAAGGTGGCCCGGTTCTATACGTAATTTCCACTTGATTGATTTCGACTGATAAACAATTATCGATAGGCTCATACAATATAAGGAGGTTGAAGTGAAGAAAAAAGGCGGCGCCGGTAAGGCCGGCAAGATCGTACTGTTCGTTATCCTGGCCCTGATTGTGCTGCTGTTCGGAGGGGGCTTTATCTACTATCAATCAATTATTAATAGCCCTCAGCCGAAAATAGACGGTGAACTGCAGGCGAAAGGGCTGCGGGACAGCGTCGAGATAATCCGTGATGACAGCGGCGTCCCACATATTTATGCCAAAAATATGCACGACCTGTACTTTGCACAGGGTTACACGCAGGCACAGGACCGCTGGTGGCAGATGGAATTCTTCCGCAAGACCTGCGGCGGCCGCATCGAGGAGCTGACCGGCAAGAAGGCCGGCCTGGTCAATACCGATATTTATCTCCGCTCGCTGGGGCTCTACGGCGTCTGCCAGAAGGAATACGACGCCTGGACGCCGGAGCAGCGCGCCCCGCTGGACGCTTTCAGCGAGGGTGTCAACGCATATATATCCGACAGGAGCCCCGCTCAGCTGTCGGTAAACTATTCCATCCTGGGACTCACCGGCGTGAAATTTAAAGTCGATGCCTGGAGTCCACTGGACACACTGTCCTTCGCCAAGCTGATGGCCTGGGACCTGGGCCTCAGCCGCGACCCTGAGGTGATGCGCAGCAGGCTATATGCTGTGATGGAAGCCGAAATGGCCGAGCAATGGCTGGTTCCGGCCTGGCCTCTCGGCTACAAGCCCACCATATTAACAGACGATGATATCCAGGTTATCGAGAAATCGGCTGCAGCCGCATCCACATCAGCCTCCGTTCCGATCGGTTCCCTGCCGACTGCGCCTGGCATGATCTACGAAGTCCTGGTCCCCGACCTCACTCAGATAACCGGCGGACTGGAGGGCACGGGCAGCAACAGCTGGGTAGCCTCGGGCAACATGACGGCCGGCGGCAAGGCGCTGCTGGCCAACGATCCGCACCTGGGCATCGCCCAGCCTTCCATCTGGTACGAGGTGGGCCTGCATTGCACGGACGACGGCACAGGGCGCCCATTCGACGTCTCGGGCTTCACTTTTGCCTCCAACCCCGGGGTCGTTTCCGGCCACAATAACGATATCGCCTGGGGCACCACCAACGTCTACCCCGATGTCAACGACCAGTACATGATCAAGGTTAATCCGGAAAATCCCCTCCAGTACGAATGGGACGGGAAATGGCGGGATATGACCGTCAGGGATGAGACGATCTCCTTCGGCAACGGGAAGCCGCCTGTAACAGTCAAGGTCCGGGAGACCCACCTGGGCCCCATCACCAACGATAATAAATATGACGCCAGTACCGGCCAGACGGCCGGATTCAATAACAAGGACCCGCTGGCCCTGCATTGGACGGCGCTGGAGCCCAGCCGCATCTCGCTGGCCATCCTGGGCATCAACAGTGCCCGGAACTGGGAGGAGTTCCGCAGCGCGCTGCAATACTGGGATGTGCCGTCGCAAAGCCTCATCTACGCGGACACGCAGGGCAACATCGGCTACCAGATGCCCGGCAAGATACCAATCCGCCCCGCTAATTACACCGGTCAGCTGCCCGCACCGGGCTGGACCAGCGAATACGAGTGGAAAGGCTATATACCCTACGACCTGATGCCGCGGGCCTACAATCCGGCGCGCAACTATATAGTGGCAGCCAACCAGGAGGTTGCTCCACCGCAATACTATGAGTTCCTCAATCAACAGCTCGGACCGAACGTCAACGCCAACTTCGGCAGCAAGTACAACAAATGGGTCTACGGCTACCGCAGCCAGCGCATCAACGAGCTGATCAAACAGCTCGCCCCCAATACAGTCCTTACGTACGAGGTCATACAAGGAGACAATAAGCACCTGCCCGCCGACGAGGTATCGCCATATCTCTCCGGTTTGAAGTTCGACGATCCCGAGCTGAGCGACGCCAGGGACTGGCTGCTCAAGTGGGACCGCTTCTGCAACGAGGACAGCGCCCAGGCTGCGCTTTACAACGAATTCTGGATGCGCCTGATGCATAACCTGTTCCAGGACCAGCTGGGAGATGCCGCCAAAACGGACGGCCTGGACAAGGAGATGTGGGCCGTCAACCTGCTGATGCAGAATCCCGACGACGCCTGGTGGGATAACATTGCCACAGCCGATAAAAAAGAGACGCGCGACGATATACTGGCGCAATCGTTCAAGGAGGGCTACGCAGCCGCTGTGACCGACATGGGCAAGGACCGCAGCCAGTGGAAATGGGGAAAGCTGCATAAAGCGACCTTCGTCAGCAACCCGCTGGGCGCCAGCGGTATAGCTCCCCTCGAGTCGCTGGTCAACCAGGGCCCTGTGTCTCTGGGAGGCAATACCGAGTGTGTCAACAACGAGATGTGGTATGCCAGCAAGGGCAATTTCAGCATCACACTGATCCCTTCCATGCGCATGATAGTCGATATGTCGGACTTGGGTAAAAGCGTCGGCATGAACTCCACCGGCCAGAGCGGCAATCCGGGCAATCCATGGTACGGCAGCATGATTCTGCCATGGGCCAAAGTCCAGTATCACCCCATGCCCTGGACCAGGGAGCAGGTGGAGGCCGGCGCGGCGCATAAACTGCTGCTTAATCCATAAGATTCGAGGCAGAGCAATGGACTTAGTAATCAAAAATGATTTCACGGCCAATTGGAAGAAGTATTTCGGCGGGGAGGGCCTGCCGATCACGTTCTACTATACAGACGATGAAGGAAAGGCTGAGCCGGTAAAGGCCGGCTCAGCCCATAGATGCATCGTCGCAGCCATCCAGGGTGTGCGGAAGGGCAAATCGCTCAGCTTCCAGTCGGAATCGATCGGCTGCGCCGGAGGTAAGCGGTATCTGGGCTTTACGCAGGAGATCCGGTCCGACATCGACTACTTCCTTTCGTGCGGCATTCCGGGCAAGCTGGAAGGTGAGCGTTACAAAAAGTCCCCCGAACTGGCCCGCCGATCATTTAAACACATGCCACCCTTCATTGCACCGGGGCGCTGCATCGTGTTCAAACGCTGGGACATGCTGGATGCCGGCGATGAGCCGCAGGTGGTCATTTTCTTTGCCAAACCCGATGTGCTGGCCGGCCTTTTCACGCTGGCCAACTTCGATCAGGAGGAGCCCAATGGAGTGATATCTCCCTTCGGGTCGGGCTGTTCCTCCATCGTCCATTCCCCTTTCCTGCAGCGGGAGTCGCCACATCCTAAGGCCGTTATAGGCATGTTCGATATCTCCGCTCGTCCCTACGTGGGTAAAAACGAACTGACCTTCTCCGCGCCCATGTCCAAATTCCTTGCCATGTTACACAACATGGACGAAAGCTTCCTCATCACCAAGACCTGGCAACAGGTACAGAAAAGGCTCGACTGAGCCACCCAACAAGCGCGCCCGCCGTCATATTCGCACCGCTTTGACGGCAGGCGCGTTTCCGAGTAATATCATGCAGGTAAGGGATTGGCCCCACAAGCTTCATCCCCTGAAGCATAATTAAGAGCGGAAGGAGGACACCTTGACTGATAACGAAAATGAAACAACAACCCCTGAAATCGAAGCTAAACCCCCCAAAAAGAAAAAAGGCGGCAAATCAACTTTAATCACTGGCCTGGTCATACTGGGCATTATAGTCATCCTGTGTGCGGGCGGCGCCGGCTATTTCAGCTACATTAACAACGCTCCGCTGCCCAAGATAAACGGGAACGTCAGGGTTAGCGGCCTTTACGACAAAGTCGAGGTGATACGGGACAGCAACGGCATACCGCATATTTATGCCAGCAACATGCATGATCTCAATTTTGCTCAGGGCTATATACAGGCGCAGGACCGCTGGTTGCAGATGGAGATGTTCCGGCACATTTGCGGCGGCCGTATAGAAGAGTTGACCGGGAAAAAGACCAGCCTGATCCCCACCGACATATACCTGCGCACCCTGGGCTGGTATAAGGTGGCGGAAAAGGAATATGCCAGCTATACACCCGAGCAGCTCGCCCCGCTGGATGCCTTCGCGGCCGGAGTCAATGCTTACATATCCACGCGCAGCCCCCGGGACCTCTCCGTTAATTACAGCATCCTGGGATTGACCGGCGTTAAGTTCGAGATTGAGCCCTGGACCCCGGTGGACACCCTGGCCTTCGGCAAGCTGATGTGCTACGACCTGGGCTACAGCACCGATGAGGAGATACAACGCAGCAAACTTTACAGCGCGCTTGGTCAGGAGATGGCCGACAAATGGCAGACGCCGCCCTGGGGTTACGGGGAAAAGCCCACTATTATCAATGACGCGGATGTCAAAGTAATGGACAGTTCGACGGCGCCGGCCGCGTCTTCCAATAGCACGTCATCGACAACCGGACAGCCCGTTTCATCGATACAGGCTTACGATGATCCAAGGCCGGACCTGAGCTGGGTGATGGGGCCGTCTGCAGGTATAGGCAGCAACAACTGGGTTGTTTCAGGCAACCTGACGCAGAGCGGCAAGCCGCTGCTGGCCAACGATCCGCACCTGGGTATTCAGATGCCCTCCATCTGGTATGAGATCGGCCTGCACTGCCCCGATGACGGGAAGGGCCAGCCATATGACGTGGTGGGATTCGCCTTCGCTCCCAGCCCGGGGGTCATCATCGGACACAATAACAACATCGCATGGGGCGTGACCAATGTCTACCCCGATGTTCACGACCATTACCAGATCAAGGTCAACCCTGATAATCCCTTTCAGTACGAGTGGAACGGCGAATGGCGCGACATGACCGTGCGCAATGAGACCGTCGATTTCGGCGACGGCTCATCGCCCATTACCATCAAGGTCAGGGAGACACACCTCGGCCCCATCATCAACGATAACAAGTACGATGCCAAGACCGGCCAGTTCTTCGGCTTGAACAACAAGGACCCCCTGGCCCTGCGCTGGACGGCCCTCGATCCCGGAACACTTGTATCTGCAATATACGGCATCGACACA
>JAQTLG010000151.1 GCA_028715025.1 Dehalococcoidia bacterium
ATAGTGGTCAAGACCAATATCTCGGCCGATCTCAACGGCTCGTGGCAGTCCTCCTTCTCCATCCCTGCATCTTCCAAAGGCACGCACAAGGTGGATGCCAAGGGCGCAACCACCGCCCTGGAGGATGTTCCCGACGCCGTATTCACAGTATCGCCCGGCATAAAGGTCGAACAGGCCAGCGGCAGGCTGGGCGACATCATTAATACCGGAGACACACTCTATGTAAACGGCGTCGGCTTCCAGGAGAACGAGACCAATATCAAGGTCACATTCGATGATACGCAGGCAGTCGGAAATATCACCGCGGACGCGCACGGCTCATGGTCGACCCAGTTCAGTGTGCCCGCCGCTACCAGTGGTGAGCATGTGGTTGACTCGTTCGGTGACGCCACAAAGGCCGACGATGTCTCACAATATATTGTCGTCATCACACCAGAGGTGACGATAAATCCGGTAAGCGGCTCAGTAGGCGAAAACACGCTGCTCGCGGGCAGCGGATTCGGCGCCAACCAGTCACTGACCATCACCTATGACGCCAGGAAGGTGGAAAGCGCTGCCACCACGGACGGCAAGGGCAGCTTCAGCACCAGCTTCAAACCACCTTCCAGCAATGCGGGCAGCCACCTGGTGACCGTTAGCGACGGCACGCAGGCCGTAGCTTCCACAACATTCACTATCGAATCCATCGCACCGGCGGCCCCATCCCCGATTTCGCCCGCCGCCGGCACCAAGATAGGACTCTTCGAAAATAAGCCCATAGACTTCAAGTGGTCCGCGGTCGATGACCCCAGCGGCGTAACTTATTCCTTCGAGATGAGCCGGAACGCCGATTTCTCGGGCTCGGTGGTGCGCAAGGATGGGCTGGATCAACCCGAATACGTACTGCCGTCCGGCGAGAAGCCGCAGGCGGGGGATTACTTCTGGCGCGCTAAGGCGGT
The DNA here is from genome assembly GCA_028715025.1 of Dehalococcoidia bacterium. Lineage (GTDB taxonomy): Bacteria > Chloroflexota > Dehalococcoidia > GIF9 > UBA5629 > CAIMUM01. Next base: position 939 of record JAQTLG010000151.1, read on the forward strand.
CGACCTGGCCGGAAACGCAGGTGAGTGGAGCCAGTCACAATTCATCTCTTTCTCAGGTTTCGACTTCTGGCCCATCGTGGGAATCATTGCCGGCCTGGTCGTTGTGGGGTTGATCATATGGCGCGTCAGGGCCATCAGCAGAAAGGGCGGCTGGTCGTCATCGTAATTCAACAATCTTGACAAAATGACCATGCGGCTTTAATATGGGTTAAATCTAACAGTATTAATGCGTTCAGCTAAATATAAAACTAAATAGTTAAGCGAGGTATTACACAATGAAATTAATGGTTATCGGGCTGGGGCAATGCGGCTCACGTGTCGCCGACGAGTATGCCCGCCTGGGCCAGAGGGCTCATGGTGAACGCGGTACAACCATTGTTACAGGGACCTTTGCCGTTAACACCGACCAGACCGACCTGACCGGTTTATCTCATATCGGCTCAGACTACATGCACCGAATTCTGATCGGCGGTCGCAAGACCTGGGGACACGGAGTAGGCAAGGTCAACGAGATGGGCGCCGAACTGGCCCGCGAGGACGGCGACAAGGTCATCGATGCCGTGCGCACATCCCCCCTCTTCTACCAGACCCATGCTTTTCTGCTGATCGCCGGAACGGCCGGCGGCACCGGCTCGGGCGCGATCTCGATCATCGCGCAGATGCTCAAGGAGCGCTACATCGGTAAGCCGGTATATTCACTCTGCGTGCTGCCCTTCGAACACGAGGAGGTAGCCGAGCTGCGCAGTGTCTACAACACCGCCACCTGCCTTAAATCCATCCACTCCGTGGCGGACGGCGTATTCCTGGCAGACAACCAGCGCTACGTGCGCAAGGACGCCAGCCTGGCCATGAACCTGTCCCGCATCAACCGCCAGATCGTGGAGCCTTTCTACGACCTGATGTGCGCGGGCGAGGTGACCAACGTGCGACATGTGGGCGCCAAGACTATGGACGCAGGCGACATCATGCAATCTATCGACGGATGGACCGCCATCGGCTGCGGCAGCACGGATATCCCGCGCGGATTCCGCTTCCCCTGGGAGCTCTCCAAGACCGGCTTCCGTGAGAAGAGCGGCGAGACGCTGCGCGCCATGCAGGCCATGGACGCCGCCGTCAGCGAGCTTTCCATCGCGCTCAATCCGGAGGACGCCGGCCGCGCGCTTTACCTGCTGGCCGCGCCCACCAAGGAGATGAGCATGGATATCGCCAAAGGCCTGGGCGATTACCTGCGCGAGCTGGCCGAGAACGCAGTCATACGCGCCGGCGACTTCCCCAGGGACCGCGGATCGGTGAATGTCACCATCCTCTTCTCGCAACTCGCCTTTGTACAGAAGATACGCGACTATTACGACAGGGCCTCGGCCTTCGCCATGACCCAGAAGGACCGCCTCAAGGAAACAACGGGCCGCCTGCGCGACATGGAAGACGCCGCCAAGGGCCTGCCCAGCCTTATCTAAAACTTCATCATCGATTTAACGAAAGAGGGGACAGAATATTCTGTCCCCTCTTTTTGCACGGCACGTTATCGCAGGGGCGTACCTGAAAGTACGCCCAAAAGCCGATGCAGGCGGGGTTGAAAACCCGCCCCTACAGGAGAGCCTAAGTGGAAAAACCAGGACTGTTCGACGTTAAGATAAGCGACATATCGTCCACCATGCTGATTACCCTTTACTGCCGCGCGCTGGAAAGCCGGTCACGAAATCCCATCATAAACGACCCCGAAGCTGTCAGGATAGCCGACACTATTAACAGCCGGCTGGCCGGCTCCGGGGAAAGGCTGTACAGGGATCTGGCACAGGGAAAGCTGGATAAAAAATTAACGACATTTATCTCCCTGCGGGCCAGGCGATTCGATGATTATGCACGCGCTTTCCTGTCGGGCAATCCCGGTGGAACGGTCGTGAACATGGGCTGCGGCCTGGATACACGCTTCTGGAGAATCGACGATGGGAAGATGAGCTTCTATGACCTCGATTTGCCTGAGGTCATCGAGATAAAGAGGAAGCTCTGCAGGGAGGCCGGACGCTATCACATGATCGCCTCGTCGGTACTGGACTATAACTGGCTGTCGCTACTGAAAAATGAGACCGGAGGTCCTGTTCTATTCCTGGCAGAGGGGCTCGTCATGTACCTGGAAAAGAAAGACGTCAGGGAGCTGGTCTTAAAACTGCAGTCTTCTTTTCCGGGCTCTGAGCTTGTCTGCGAGGTGGTGAATGAGTCCGTCGCCCACGGGTGGCTCAAAGCGGCCATGAACATGCGGCTGCAAAGGCAATTACACCTGGGCCGCGGAGCCATGTTCCTGTCCGGCATCAGGGACGGCAGGGAGATAGAAAGCTGGTCACCCGGCATCAGGTTGATAGACGAATGGTCGTACTTCGACTCGTCTGAAAAAAGGCTTGGCCCGGCGCGCTTCATCGGTGCAATCCCCTGGATGCGCAGGGTGCAGTGGACCGTTCATTATAAGCTGGGTTGAATGCTATTCCCTCACGATCCCCTCAGCCCTGCGGGGAACAAGGCGCGCCGCAGCCTCCACGCAAAGCGCCAGACTGATTAAATAATCATCATGCCCGGCAGAGGGCTCTACGAAGAAATTGATAGTACGGTTGGGGCGGCTGACACTACGGGCGCGCTCAAATTCGAACATCATCTCCAGATAGTCCCGCGAGCCGTCGGCTCGATACAGCTTGAGCCGGCCTGAATTGACAGCCGCCAGCAGGCTGAAGCCCAGTGCCGACTTGGAGGACTGCGTGAATTTAAAGGGCACGACACAGCCGCCCAGCGAGGTGCGTAGAAACGAGGCCACCCCTTCGCCTACGCCCGTGGCATCCGCGACCACGCTGCTGCAGCGCCAGGTATGTTTAAGTATATGCGCCAGCTCACGATACAGCTCCGGGTGCTTCCTGCCGGTCCAGCAGTAATGCTCGACCACCTCTATGCTCGTCCCATCCATGGCAGAATCATCCGCACGGTTTGCCACTTCGGCGATGGTCAGCACCGCGGCATCCCGCCCACGCAGCATCATCCCCGGCTCGTCGGTCACCTCGGCCTCGCCTGCCAGGTCCAGGCCGGCCACGTATACCTTACTCTCGGACTCCCGGCGCGCCTGCCTGTCATGCGTGCCCTGCAGCATGGCTATTTGAGCGCGTGACAGAAATCCTCCCGTATTGCGTACGGGCAGCAGCGCATACTGGCTCAGGAACAGTGGATGGTCGGCGCCCAGCCTGGCGCGCTCAGCATCCACGAAAGCCCGATAGGCGGGATTATATCTGGCCACCTCCTGCCAATCGAAGCGGAAATGGCGCTTCAAGCCGTCTTTTTTCTCCAACTCGAGATTCATCAGTTTGACCTCCTCCAGCAGGGTGGAATCATCCCAGGGCGTTCCGTAATGAACGGTAGTGGCATTGGTGGAGGAAGCCATGGGTCGAAAATCACGGGTGTATTTGTCCTTGCCTACATCCTGCGACTCGTCGATCTCAAGCAGGATGTCCGCCGTGTGCCCGACCACCGACGACGTCTCTTCGGCCGAGAGGAAGACCTGGCAGGCCGCTCCCAGGCGTATGATGTATCCCATCTCGGCCTCCCATAATCCACGGAAGCCAAAATCATCCAGCCGCTGTTTGAGGCGCATCATTGAGATAACGGTCTGCGGCTTGAAAGTGGGCGAGCATTTTACGGCGCTGCCCCCGCGCAGCATGAACATGGTTAGCAGCAGCACCCCGATATGCGCGGACAGCTCGTTTTTCCCTCCCTGGCGGGCGATCTCCACCGAGAGGGTCAAACCCCGCTGGTCCTCGATGCTCTCCAGCACGGCGCGGGCAATCTCGAGCTGATAGGGACGTAATTCCATGATAATCTCATCCAGTAAGTCGTTACGAGGAGCTTTTTTATTGTCATTGCGAGGAGCGCAACGACGCGGCAATCTACTGCCACCCTGATTGTATGCACAAGATTGCCGCGCTTCGCTCGCAATGACGAATTAATGAGAGCTTGCAGTGACGTGAGTGCATAAGAGTCTCTACTTGATGAGCGCCTTGATCCCCAGAGGAATGGCCAGCTCGGTGAGCACCTTCGTAATGGCCTCCCTGAGGCTTTTCTTCTGCTCCTTTGAGATGGAGTAACTTATCTTCACCATGCCGGCGATGGCGTTGGCCGTGCGCAGGTG
>JAQTLG010000152.1 GCA_028715025.1 Dehalococcoidia bacterium
CGGCGCTTCCCGGCATAGCCTTTTCCATCTCTTCGGGATCGGGCTTTGCAGCTCCGGGACGCGGGAAAGCGACGATCCTGACCATCTTTGATAAACGGGAGGGCGCCTTCCAGTAAGGCAGCTCAGCCACGCTGTCCCAACCAAGCAACAAAAACATCTCTGAGTTTTGCCCTATTTCCCCCGCCAGTTGCTCTATAGTGTCGACCGTATAAGTTGGGCCCGGACGATCCACCTCGATCAATGAGAGGCTGAAGGATGGATTTGAATCTATGGCCCGGCCGACCATCTCCACTCTTTTCTTGGCACAGGTGACTGTATACACGGATTTCATCCAGGGGTCGCCGGCCGGTATAAAAATGATCTTATCAAGTTGCAGTCCGGTCCTTGCCATTTCGGCGATGACAAGGTGCGCCATGTGGGGCGGATCGAACGTGCCGCCCATTATTCCCAATTTCATTTATTTTCACGTATATCTACAGGTTTCGGCCTGAAGATCACTTCCGCCACCTGTTCGCCAGACTTCTTGCGCTTTATTTCCATTACCATGCTGTGTGCCCGTGATATCAATATATCCAGGTCGATCTTATCCAGCGCCGATATCATTATACAGGGCAACCCAATGTCGGCCAGACTTTTCTTAACATAATCTTTTATGGCTTCGATATCTATGCTGTCCATTTTGTTGATTGCAATTATTGCCGCCTTCTGAGCCAGATTACCATCAAATGCCCTGATCTCGTCCCTCAACGCTTCAAAGTCCCCTCTTAGATCGGTAGAACCTGCATCCAGCAGATAAACAATGACAGGGGCGCGACCGGCCTGATAGAGAAAACTATTCCCTAATCCTTTGCCGAGGCTGGAACCTCTTATAAGTGCGGGCGACTCCATCCAGGTCAGCTTGTTTACACCGTCATCAACCACACCCAGCACGGGCACCCGGGTAGTAAACTGGTAATCGGCGATCTCCGGACGCGCTGATGAAAGTGCAGAAAGCAGTGTCGACTTTCCACTGTTGGTGAATCCGATTATACATACGTCCACAACCAGGCTCATCCTGAGTATTATGTCATGCTGCTGCCCTTCTTCACCCTGCTGGAAAATCTTTGGGGCCTTCCTGGTGGGAGTTGCGTAGTGCACATTGCCCTTCCCTCCTTTTCCTCCTCTTGCCAGCAGAACCTTTTGCCCGTCTTTGTGAAGATCAGACATAACCAGCTCTTGATCCTTTTCCTTTACAAAGACGGTAGTTCCCAACGGCACCCTGATCATCAGGTCCTCAGCATTTATGCCGTGCTTGCGGTTCTTGCCGCCATCTCCACCATTGTCCGCCTTGAAGAGACGTTTGTGTTTAAAAGATGCCAGACTCTCAATGTCGCTGTCGGCATAAAGATATATATCTCCACCCTTACCCCCATCGCCCCCATCAGGACCGCCGAAAGGCAAGAATTTTTCCCTCCTGAAACTGGCCAGGCCACTTCCTCCATGACCTGCTTTGACCTGTATTTCTACATTATCAACAAACATATATTTTATTGTATTTTATTCTATCTGTAGATTATATGTAAGTTTCATAGTAGTCATTATAAGAAGGTTGACTATGTGCATGGCAGTATCAGCTAACGACGAGATCAGTTCGATAGAGGAAATTAGTGTTTAAACGGAGACGTAAGTTATCAACAAAAAGGGTGAATTTCTCCACAATCGGAGAGCCTGGCTAAGAAGACCTGCGGGATTTCAACATCAAGCGGATATCTTCGATGGACTTGCTGAGCTGGGAATCGGAGCCTATATTCAAGGCAATCCTGTCATAACCATGGATGACCGTTGAGTGATCACGATTGCCCAGGACCCTTCCGATCTCGGCGAGATTGGTATGGTTCTGCTGGCGCAAAAGGTACATTACGATGTGGCGGGCCCGCGAAGTCTTGAGATCCCTTTTCTTGCCCGTTATATCATCGGGCGGGACGGCGAAATAATCCGCTACGGCATTTATGACGGCTGTGGTAGTATAATTTCCACTGCTTTGCCTGGAAGCCGCTATAAAATCATTAAGGAAGGCCTTGACGGCATTGACATCAAGGGTCGTGTTATTCATGCGGGAATAAGTGGAAAGGCGAATGAGCGCACCCTCCAGAACCCTTACACTGCCGTGGAAATTGGTTGCAAGAAAATTGAGGATGTTATCATCGAACTTGGTTTGCAGAAGTGATGATTTCAGATCAAGTATGGCCAACCGCGTTTTATGGTCGGGAGGATAGATATCGGCCACCAGCCCACCCTCGAGGCGGGAGCGCAGGCGCACATTAAGCGACTCGATCTCTCTGGGAGGCCGGTCGCAGGATATTACGATCTGGCGATTATCCGCTAATAAGTCGTTAATAATATGGAAAATACATTCCTGGGTTTGATTTTTTCCGCTGAGGAACTGTATATCATCAAGCAGGAGGATATCCACTCTGTTAAATTTATTTCGGAATTCCTCGGCCTTTTTATTGCGTATAGCGATGATGAATTCGTTGGTGAATTGCTCGACACTCATGTACAGGATATTTAACCCTTTGGATCTGGCCGCTTGACCGATAGCGTGGAGAAGATGAGTTTTACCTGTACCGGTGCTGCCGTAAATAAATAGAGGATTAAACACTCCTCCAGGATTCTCTGCTATCTCCAGCGATGCCGTATAGGGCAGAAGGTTACAGTCGCCCGAAACATATGTATCAAAGGTGAATTTGGTGTTGAAGCCGGTTGTCCTGGACGCAGCGGAACGTTCCTTAACGCTGATCCCGCCATCGGGCATCAATCTATTCCTGCCGGGAGCAGGATCACGGTTGACCGCCTGTACCTGGAAAACAACTTCAGTAATTCGGCCCGTGATGGTTGACAGTATTCTGCAGACTACAGAATAAAGCCGTCCTTTAAGCCATTCGGCAATGAAAGCCGAGGGAACAGCTACTGTGAAAACGCCGTTGTCGTAGTCTATTCCCCGCGAATCTTTAAGCCACGTATTGTAATTAGCTTTGCTTACCTGGATCTGAAGTTCACCCAGGGCTGCCTGCCACATTTTATCAGCTTGCATCTGTCCCTTAACCGTACTATATTTTTGTTCGAGTATTCCGTAAAAAGGAAAAAAGTTCCCCCAGTGAAACGACAAATGCAGACTTTTCGTTTAGATATTGTAAAAACCGCTAGAGCTTTGTAATGTCTGCCGGAGATGCCGCGGTCCTCTTCCCAAACCTTAGATAGATTACCACAGGCGTCTTCGACAGTGTCAATGGTTATTTTGACATAACGGGAAAAAACTTATAATTTTTTAGTAGATTATGAAAGTTGTATTTATGGGATCGCCTGCTTTTGCACTGCCTGCGTTGCAGGCGTTGATATTTAATAAATATGATATAAAAGCGGTGTATACCCAGCCGGACAAAAAAACAGGGCGGGGGCAACAGGTTTCTGCTTGCCCTGTCAAACAATTTGCCGCTGACGCCGGGCTGCGCGTGATTCAGCCTGAGTCATTGAGAGATACCGACGAGGTAGAGCTTCTGGCTGGATTGATGCCTGACATAATCATCGTAGCAGCCTACGGACAAATACTGCCGGAGGCAGTGCTAAAAATACCGCAACACAAATGTATCAATATCCACCCGTCGCTGCTGCCCCTGTACAGGGGTCCGTCTCCTGTAGCAGCGGCCATCCTAAATGGAGATGCACAGACCGGCGTTTCAATTATGTTAATTGAGAGGAAAGTCGACAGCGGGCCTATCATTGCACAGACGGCCGTAGATATAAAGGATGATGATACCACCGGGTCATTGACCGGACGGTTAGCGGAAACCGGCGCTGGATTGCTGCTGGATACCCTGACGGCCTGGGTGTCCGGGACGATTAAACCAGTTGCACAAAATGAAAGCCGGGCAAGCTATACCAGAATGTGGAAGAAAGAGGACGGAACATTGGACTGGAACTGGACGGCGGTACAGCTGTGGCGCAAGGTACGGGCATACAATCCCTGGCCGGGAAGCTATGTCAAATGGATGGGCTCAAGGATCAAGATTATGGAGACCGTCCCGCTGGCGGATGTGGAAAAAGGCAGGGTGGGACAGGTTGTTGAATTGACCAGGGGGGAGGTGACACGGGTGGCTGTCTGCACTGGTGAAGGGCTGCTCGGACTTGTCCGGATTCAACCCGAGGGCAAGCGTGAGATGGCAGCGGGCGATTTTGTGGTCGGGCATCGAAATTTTATCGGCAGCCTTCTTTGACTTAGCCGCTATCGCGAAATAAACTTATAAAGTATTAATGAGATCACTGGAGAATCAGTACAAATGTTGCTTTACCTTATATTAATGGTACCCGCCCTGATATTCATGATATATGCACAAATCAAGGTGAAATCCACCTATGCCAAATATTCTAAGGTTTACAACCAGAGGGGGGTGACCGGCGCCCAGGCTGCGATGCAGGTGCTAAGAGCTAACGGCATGGCGGATATACCGATAGAAACAGTCAAGGGCAAATTGACGGATCATTACGATCCCTCTAAAAGAGTGCTGAGGCTTTCTCCAGAAGTCGCCGGGACACCTTCCGTTGCTGCAGTCGGAATTGCCCTTCACGAGGTCGGCCACGCCATGCAGCATAAAACAAAGTATGCCATGATGGGCTTAAGGTCCGCCCTGGTCCCCGCCGCCAATATCGGCAGCACACTTGGGTGGATACTGGTCTTCGGCGGCCTTCTCCTTATGGGTCTATCGCAGGTATTCGGCGAGATGGTAGCCATAGCAGGCATATTGCTTTTTACAGCAGCAGTACTGTTCACGCTTATTACCCTGCCAGTTGAATTCAACGCCAGCAACCGGGCCCGGCAAATGATCAAGGAAACCGGACTGCTGGTAGGACAGGAATATGAAGGGGCAAGTGCAGTTCTATCCGCTGCGGCCCTGACCTATGTGGCGGCCATGCTGCAGGCCGTGGCACAATTGCTCTACTTCATTTTACTGGTATTCGGAGGCAGGCGGGATTAAGTCGGAGTATGGCCAGCGAGATATCAGGATTCAGCGAAGCAGAGCTCGATAAATTCGAGACCTTCAGAACAATCGTAGAGCGTTT
>JAQTLG010000153.1 GCA_028715025.1 Dehalococcoidia bacterium
CCGGGACCAATGCCAGCGATTTGCAGCCATACGAATTAATGGCATCATTCACCAGTTTTCTCAGGCTGCCCAACAGACTATCTGCTACAGCAAGGGTATCCCCCAGGCAAAGAGAGCCTTTTTCGCCGCAGGAAAACTCCGCTCCGGCTTCGCTGAAGAGCATCTCGATAGCGGGCTGAGAGATGGATTTATTAACGTCCCACAGGCCCGGGCTTTGCCCGGTCATGGCTTTCAGCGTCCTGTTTCCGTAAATATCCGAGATAATAAACTCCACAAACGAACAGCGGCTGTATTCTTTGAGCAGGTTCACCAGATCGTCCAGTAGCGGTTGGATCGACTCGTGCATCAATGCTGCTGCATAATAATCCGTCAGCAGGCGTTCTCTGTTCCGTAGCCCGGTCTCTTCAGTCACTTCCCTGATCTGCAGGTTCATACCGTCAAATCGTTTCTTCTTTGATAAATACGGTGTGAGCTTCAAATTCCAGAATCGAGTTGTCTGGCCCGGTCTGGTTACAGGCTGTGCCCGTACCTCAAGTTGCCGGCCTGCCAGCTTAACCCTGCGCCACAACTCCCTGAATTCATCGTCTTTTCCCGGCACTCCCCATAACGCGTTTTTCCTCAGCTTGCGGCCGGTTAATTTCCTGAGCGGTAGTCCGCTGATGGCGGAAAAGCTTGCATTGCAGAAAGTGATTACACCGTCTTTATCGAAGATGCATATCCCGTCTGGCAGGCCACCCAACAGGGCGGTCATCTGCCCTCCTGCCGGCTCCGTTTTACCGGCGGGACTGCGTCCTTTTACCGCCCTGCTCTTCCTGGGCGCGGGGCTCTGTCCGATGGCTTTCATAACGGTTTGCCTGGCTCTTTTTTTATCAGTTTTCTTTGCCATCTTTATTTCCTCTCCACTTTCTCACAGCCTGCCCCCGCCTGAAACAACTTACTTTATACTCTTTCTCACCTGCACGTGTCAACGGTATAACCCGTATTCGGACATGCCTTGTAAGCCGTCTTGTGCGGCGCGCCTCCTTTGTAGCATGGCATAACGCCGGTTATAATTGAGAGTCTCACCTGCACGATGCGTATCGACGATAAAATATTACAGGGAATTGTAAAACCTGCTCGATATACGGGCGGGGAATGGAATTCCATACCTAAAAACTGGGAAACCGCCGATCTCCGGGTGGCGCTGGCCTTCCCGGATATCTACGAGGTGGGTATGTCGAATATGGCCATCCCCATTCTCTATGAGATAATCAACGGCATTCCCGGTGCCCTTGCCGAACGCGTTTACGCGCCGTGGGTGGATATGGAGCAGGCGCTCCGCCGGTATAATCATCCGCTCTGCAGCCTCGAGACCGGGCGCCCGCTGCGCGATTTCGATATCATCGGCTTTTCGCTGGGCTATGAACTGAGCTATACAACCGTTCTAAATATGCTCGATCTGGCGGGCGTGCCCGTCTTCAGCAGTCAGCGCGATGGCTCATTTCCCCTGATCGTTGCCGGCGGCACCTGTACCATGAATCCGGAGCCGCTCTCGGACTTCGTCGATGTATTCTTCGCCGGCGAAGCTGAAGGTGTACTGGAGGAGATGTTAACCGTAGTGCGGGAGCACAGGAACAGCAGAGACGCCTTGCTTCGCAACCTGGCGAAGCTGCCCGGAATATATGTACCCCGCTTTTACTCGGCGTCATACCGGGAGGATGGGACATTAGCCTCGATGCATCCGGCGGACAATGGGGCTCCAGCCAGCATCGCTAAAGCCGTGGCCGATAACCTCAGGCCGGTGACCCGGCCGGTAGTACCTTATATAGAAGTAATACACGACCGCGCCGCCATTGAGATACAGCGGGGCTGCAGCCGGGGCTGCCGCTTTTGCCAGGCGGGGATTCTCTATCGCCCGGTAAGGGAGCTGCCCGAAGATACCGTGCTCGAAACTGCCGGCTGCCTGCTGGAAAATACCGGCTACAATACGCTGGCGCTGATATCCCTTAGCTCCGGCGACTACAGCAATATCCGCCACCTCGTCCAGACTCTGTCGGACAAATATGCGCGATCCGGTATCACCATCTCCCTGCCCAGCCTGAGGATGGACAAATCTTCCATCGACCTTATCGATTCTCTGCCGGCAGGCCGCAAAACCACACTGACTTTTGCACCGGAGGCCGGCAGCGAACGCTTACGCCGGGCCATCAATAAATGGATACCCCGGGATGCCATGCTGGAAACCTTTGCCTCCGCCTTTGAAAAAGACTGGATGAACCTCAAGCTTTATTTCATGGTAGGCCTTCCCACTGAGGCTATGGAGGATGTTAACGACATTGCCGTCCTGGTGGACTCCGTCAGCCGGCTGGGCAAGAGTATACGCGGGCGCCCGCCTCGGGTCAGGATCTCGGTATCATCCTTCGTTCCAAAACCGCACACCCCCTGCCAGTGGGCTGCTCAGGATACCGGCGAGCAGCTTGAGGCCAAGCAGGCGCTTCTACAGGGCCTGCTGCGACGGAGCGGTGTAAAGCTTTCCTGGCACGATACTAAAACCAGCCTTCTTGAGGCCGTGCTTGCACGCGGCGATCGCCGCCTGGGCGCTGTTATATACTCCGCCTGGAAAAGGGGCTGCCGGCTGGCTACCTGGAGCGAGCTTTTCGATTACTCCAGGTGGCAACAGGCTTTTGAAGAGTGCGGAATCGATCCGTCGTTCTATGCACACCGGGAGCGGGACCCGTCTGAGCTGCTGCCCTGGCAGCATATCAGCCCCGGTGTGAGCACCGCTTTCCTCAGGTCCGAGCGGGAAAGGATGTTCTCCGGTGAGCTGACCGGTGATTGCCGTGCGGAGGCCTGTAACCTTTGCGGGCTGCAGGGCAGCCACCCCTCGTGCCGCACCAGGGCCCGTGAAACAGTTTGAAAGCCCGGTCGAATGTGTCCATAAATTAAACATGAAATTTGACTTTGAGGTTCAAACAGGATAACCTTTATGTTTTGTTACTAACTCTGGAGAATGACGATGAAAAGACTGGAGCTTGAAGTTTTAAAACGAGAAATCAAGGGTAAGAAAGTGCGCTTTCTGCGGCGCGGCGGTCTGATACCCTGCAATATATACGGCCACGGCATCGAGTCGCTGCCAGTGCAGGTCGAAGCCCGCAAGCTCGGCCAGATCATCGCCAGGGCCGGAGGTACGGATCTGATCGCTCTTAAGATGGGCGGCGCTGACGCTTCAGGCATAGTGGTTATCCGTGACGTGCAGCGCAACCCTATGACCGGCGAGCCCATTCATGTGGATTTTTACCAGGTTAATATGGCTGAGAAGCTCAAGGCTGACGTTCCTCTGGTCTTCACCGGCACTGCTCCGGCCTTGAAGCTCAAGAACGTCTCCCTGTTGCATGCTATGACATCGCTCCAGATCGAGGCCCTGCCCGACGACCTCCCGCACAGCATCGAGGTGGATATCTCCAGCCTGGAGCTCCCCGAGCAGTCCATACATGTTAAGGATCTCACTGTCAGCAGCAAGGTCACTATACTGGCCGATCCCGACCAGATGCTGATCAAGGTCTCTGAGGTCCGCAAAGTTGTTGAAGAGGTTCCTGAGGCAGCGGCTCCGGCAGAGGGTGAAGAGGCAGCAGCCGAAGCAGCGGAGGGTGAAGAGGCGACGACAACAACTGAAGATAAGCCCGAGAAGAAATAATACCGTCTTTACAAGCCCCCTCCTTAATCGGAGGGGGCTTTTCTTTTTCTATTCATGCTTTCGCACGAACTCGCCGAGTTCACGCAGGTAGAGTTCCATACCCTCGGCAAAAATCGTATTGTGATCCGCCTCAGGTATAACCACCATTTTCTTGTCGGCAGTGACCAGATTGCGGAAGATTTTCTCCCCCTGATCGAGCGGCACGATGGAATCGTACTGCCCGTGGATCACCACCGCAGGCATGGTAATTTTAACGACCCGGTTAAATCCCGGTGCAGGGGGTGCAGTCCTTTCGGGCTGATGCAGAACTCGTCCCATTCTTCCCAGCAGGTCTGTGATATCGCAGAAACCGCTCTCAATCACCATTCCCTTGAAATCAGCCGGGTAAGCGGCGGCCAACTCGATTGCCGGGCCGCTGCCCAGCGAACGTCCCATGATAAAACGGCTGCCCGTATAATCTTTTTCATTTAGGAACTGATGGAACCATTTCGCTATTTGATGGGCATCCTTCATCATGCTGGACACCGAAGGCCTTCCTCCGCTGCTGCCATATCCCCGGTAATCTGCAACAAGAAGGTTCAGGCCGATGTTGTTGAACGCGTCACCTATATCTTTATATTCGCCGGCCAACTCGCCATTGCCGTGAAAAAAAAGCAGGTTGGCGTATTGAGCATCCCCGAAATAGAACCGGCAGGAGATATCAACCCCGTCTTCCACAGGTATCATGTATCCCGTTGAGCGTTCACTGTCGGCCGTCCTGTAATAGTCACTCCTGGGATAAAAAACGAAGTCTAGGATAGCGGGATGATCAAAAGCCTTATATTCCTGCCAGCTGTCGGCCATATATCCGCCTCCCTAATAGTATGCTCTGATTATCTTGCTGCTGATTATCCCGCCTACTTCCAGCAGACCATACGACTCATCGGCGCGACCCGGATTAAACAGCAGCACGCCGTTTATTTTAACATTCGTGGCTATATGACTGTGGCCGAATATAACCGCATCGGCGCCTGGAAAAAGCTGCATCACGCGGCTTTCCAGCCCGGCTGGCCCGCCACTACCGTGTATGATACCGATTTTCTTCCCCTCCATTTCAATCAATTGCTGCTGAGGAAGATTAACTCTTACTTCAGGGAGGTCCATATTTCCGCATACGCCTTGCACCGGCGCCAGTGTCTGCAATCCCTGTATCACATCCATGGTTACGATATCGCCCGCGTGAACTATTAGTTCCACCGTCCCAAGGACGCGGACAAGTTCCTGCGGAAGCTGGCTGAAATGCCTTATGTGTGTATCCGAGATAACGCCGATTCGCACCATATAAATCCTGTGTTAGTATAATTCGAACGTTAATATAGAGTAAAGGTCGGGCCGGCCGGATAAAAAACTCCCGCCCCCGTGAGGGTGGGGA
>JAQTLG010000154.1 GCA_028715025.1 Dehalococcoidia bacterium
TGTCTATGCAGGCAAACGCCTGAGCCTTTTCGAGCAGGGTAAGAGAAAACATGGATGGGAGAACAAGCATAATTGCCAGGATCAGGGAAAGAAGCTTCATAATTTCTTTCATGGCACTCCTCTTGGCGCCGCCCGGTGTTATCGCCCGATCATCCGTATAGGTTCTTTTGATATCAGTTGCGGTTATCGCCGTCAAGTATAACAGCAGAGATCGTGCCTGTAAACAGGCATTATGAACGAAATGAGAATAAGTGTTAAAATATCGTCCACGTTAGCAAATGAATATTGAAGCTGAACTGGCCAGATATAGGACCTCTTACCCCACACTTCTCACCATAGGTGTTTTCGACGGTGTTCACCGCGGTCACCTGCATTTGCTGGGGCACCTGGTTGCCCGGGCACGCGAAAAGGCTGCCCGTCGGGCGTGGTCACTTTCCGCACGCATCCTGAGAAAGTGCTGGGCCGCAGAGACACCATTCCCTGGATAACCACGCTGAGGGAACGCACGCGTCTGATGCGCGCGGCCGGTGTAGATGTGGTCGTGCCGGTTACCTTTACCCGGGACGTGGCCGGCCTTTCCGCGCAGGAGTTCATACTGCTTCTGAAGAAACACCTGAATATGGGTGGACTGGTGCTGGGGCCTGATTTTGCTCTGGGACATCACCGGCAGGGCGACCCGGACTGCCTGCGGCGGATAGGAGAGAAGCTTGATTTCCGTGTCGAGGTCGTCAGGCCTGCCCGGCTGGAGGGCGAAATTATCAGCAGCAGCTCCATCCGTAGATTGCTGGCGGAGAGTGACATAAATAAAGTTGAGGAGATGCTGGGCCGCCGCTTCATTCTGGAGGGAAAGGTGGTGGTGGGGGACCGCCGCGGCCGTACCCTCGGATTTCCCACTGCTAATATTAGGATGCAGCCGGAACAGGCCATGCCCGGGGACGGCATCTATGCCACCGTTGTAATCAGGGGACGGCAGAGGCTGGACTCCGTGACCAATATCGGTGTGCGGCCGACTTTCGGCGGGTTGAAACGTCTGGTGGAGACGTATATATTGGACTTCGACGGAGATCTATATGGAAAGCGGCTGTCTATTGAACTGGTGGCCAGGCTGAGGGACGAGATGAGGTTCGGCAGCGCTGAGGAGTTGAAGATTCAAATGGGGAAGGATGTTCAACAGGCCAGAAAAATATTAGATGCTGTAATAAAGGAATAAATTATGAAACGACTATCAGAATCTGAATTCAAGCGCCTGTTTCGCCGGGGCGTGAGCCAGATTATTAACGAGGATGAGCTGCTCAGGATGATGCAGTCCGGCAGGCCGCTGCGGCTCAAGCAGGGCTTCGATCCCAGTTTCACCGACATCCACATGGGCCACGTAGTCGGGTTGCGCAAGCTGCGGCAGTTCCAGCAGCTCGGACACCAGGTGGTGCTTATCGTGGGGGACTGGACCGCCCGCATCGGCGATCCTACGGGGCGATCGGCCACACGTCCCATGCTTACAGGTGATCAGGTTAAAGCCAATGCCCAGACATATATGGAGCAGTTCTTTAAAATTGTAGATAAAGACAG
Organism: Dehalococcoidia bacterium; assembly: GCA_028715025.1. Lineage (GTDB taxonomy): Bacteria > Chloroflexota > Dehalococcoidia > GIF9 > UBA5629 > CAIMUM01. Next base: position 1,567 of record JAQTLG010000154.1, read on the forward strand.
GACCGAGGTGCGATGGCAGAGCCCCTGGTTCGAGAAAGGTATATTCGGCCTGGAGGATGTCATCAGACTATCCAGTAAATTCACCGTGGCGCAATTTCTGGCCCGCGAGGATTTCGCACGCCGCTACTCCGAAGGGCATCCCATTGCCATCACCGAATTCCTTTATCCGCTTATGCAGGGATACGACTCGGTCATGATCGAGTCTGATGTCGAGTTCGGCGGCACCGACCAGGTCTTCAACTGCATGGTGGGCCGCCAGCTGCAGGAGATGGTGGGACAGAAGCCGCAGCAGGTCTTCCTCATGCCGCTGCTGGTCGGCACCGATGGCGTGCAAAAAATGAGCAAAAGCCTGGGCAACTATATAGGTGTAACCGACCCGCCGGCTGAGATGTATGGCAAGACCATGTCCATCAACGACAGCATGATCATACCGTACCTGGAGCTGCTGACAGATGTGCCTGACGAAGAGATCGAACATTTCAGCACGGGGATGGCCGACGGCCGTCTCAATCCCATGACGGTCAAGAAACGCCTGGCCCATGAGCTGGTCAAGGATTTCTGGAGTGATAAAGACGCCGGGGAGGCGGCTGACGAGTTCGCCCGAACGGTACAGCAAAAAGAAGTCCCCGATGAGATACCGGTGCTCAAAATCGCAGGCGGATCAACCGCCCTGCTGTCCGCGGAGATATCGCGCGCCGGACTGGCCAAAAGCCGCTCGGAGGCCCGCCGCCTGCTCGAGCAGAACGCCGTCGAGATCAACGGCAAAACGGTAAATGAGGACCTGGAGATGGGCAAAATCGACGACGGCAGCGTGATCAAAGTGGGCAAGAGGCGTTATATTAAGGTGATTCGAGAAAAGTAAGTAGTGTCATTACGAGCCCGCAGGGCGCGTCAATCCTGTGCCCCCGCATGATAGTACAAGGTTGCTTCGTCGCTACGCTCCTCGCAATGACAAATAATAGGGCGCTCCTTGATATAACATGATAAATGACGCTTCACAACATCTATGCGCATATCTGAATTCCATTGCAGGCCCAAATAATCTATAATTTACGGACTAATCTTTAGGGAGGCCCCACATGCAGTTGAGAATCCCAGGCCCGACACCTTGCCCTGACGAGGTACTGAAAGCCGGCGGACGCCAGATGATCAATCATCGTGGTAAGGAATTTGCCGAGATGCAGAACCGGATAACTCCAAAACTGCAACAATGCTTTCAGACCAGGAACGACCTTTTGATCCTCACCACATCGGGTACCGGAGGCCTCGAATCTGCTGTGGTAAATACGCTGTCACCCGGGGATAAGGTACTTGGTATCTCCATCGGCATCTTCGGAGACCGATTCGCCGATTGCGCAAAAACCTATGGCGCTGAAGTGATTCCCCTCAAGTATGACTGGGGGCAGGCCGTTGACCCCGACGATGTTAAAAAGGCTCTCAAGGATAATCCCGGCGTCAAAGCCGTGCTTGTGACCCATAATGAGACGTCAACCGGCACCACCAATCCGCTCAAGGATATTGCCGGAGTGGTGAAAGAGGCCGGGAAGCTCATCCTGGTGGATGCGGTCAGCAGCATGAGTTCCATCGATGTGCAGGTGGACGCCTGGAACCTGGACGTGGTGGTCTCAGGTTCTCAGAAAGGATGGATGGTCCCGCCCGGGCTGGCCTTCATCAGTATCAGCGAGGAAGGCTGGAAGGCGCATTCACAGGCGAAAATGCCCAGGTTCTATTTCGATTACACACGCGCCAAAAAGTTTATCCCGGACGGCCAGACGCCGTGGACCCCGGCTGTTTCGATCTACTTCGCCCTGGATGTTGCCCTGGACATGATGCTGAAAGAAGGGCTGCAGAACATCTTTGCCCGGCACGCCAGGGTTGCGGACAAGGCCAGGAAATGGGTCAAGTCCAAAGGCCTGGAGTTGCTCGTGGCAGACGAGAAGAACGCATCCAATACGGTGACGGCAGTTAAAGTCCCGGCAGATATGGAAGTATCCAAATTCTCGAGCACTCTGCGTGACGAGTACAAGGTCGTCATCGCCGGAGGACAGGGTGGCATGAAAGGCAAGGTCTTCCGTGTTGGCCACTTGGGCTTTGTTACGGAGCAGGACATGGACGAGGTGCTTGCTGCTATGGACAAGGCTCTGCCGAAGGCTAAGAAAGCATAGTGTAAAGATCGAATGTCATTGCGAGGAGCGTAGCGACGAAGCAATCTTGAACTATCATGCGGGAGCACGGGATTGCCGCGCCCTGCGGGCTCGCAATGACCTATGTATAAACGCTCTCCATGATAAGGCTGCGTAAATAATATTATTGAGGAGCTGACACGATGAAGGTACTTGTAGCTGATCCTTTAGCGCCCGAGGGCATGGAAAGCCTGAAGGCCATGACCGAGGTGGACGTCAAGCTCGGCCTCAAGCCGGACGAGCTGAAGGCCATTATTTGTAATTATGATGCCATCATTGTGCGCAGCGAGACGCAGGTCACGGCCGATATCATCAAGGCCGGCAGTAAGCTGCAGATCATCGCCCGCGCCGGCGTGGGTCTCGATAACGTCGATATTAACGCCGCAACCCAGAAGGGTATCATGGTTGTCAATGCCCCCACGGGCAATACGGTGGCTGCGGCCGAACATACCATGGCGCTCATGCTGGCTCTGGCGCGCAATATTCCACAGGCGCACAGTCAGCTCAAGGCAGGCAAATGGAACCGCAAGGAATATACCGGTGTGGAGCTGCGCAACAAAACACTGGGCATTATCGGGCTGGGTAACGTCGGCTCCGGTGTGGCCGCCCGCGCCCAGGGCTTCGAAATGAGGCTGGTGGGGTACGATCCTTTCGCCTCGCAGGAATACGCCCAGTCGCTGGGCGTTACGCTGCTCCCGCTCGAACAGCTTTACAGGGAATCCGACTTCATCACACTGCACCTGCCTCTCACGCAGCAGACTAAAGGAATGATCGGCGCCAAAGAGATAGCCACGTTTAAAAAGGGAGTGCGTATCATCAACTGCGCGCGGGGAGGCCTCATTGACGATGAGGCTTTGCTCAAGGGTATTGAAGAGGGAAAGGTGGCCGGCGCGGCCATCGATGTTTACGCCGTGGAGCCCTGCACCGACAGCATCCTGTTTAAAAGCGATAAGGTCATTGTCACGCCCCACCTGGGCGCTTCGACCAAGGAAGCCCAGACCAATGTCTGCATCGATGTAGTCGACCAGATCATCGATGTCCTCAACGGCAAACCGGCCAGGTTTGCGGTAAATGTGCCTCAGATAGCGCCGGAGCTGCTGGAGATCCTCAGGCCGTATATGGATGTAGCCGCTGTGGTGGGCAAAATGGCGGGACAGCTTATGGGAGGACAGCTTAAAGGACTTAAGATCAAGTACTCCGGCGAAATCACGCAGTACGACACCTCCGCCCTCAAGTCGTCCATTCTCAGCG
>JAQTLG010000155.1 GCA_028715025.1 Dehalococcoidia bacterium
TCTTAGTTTGGAACTGCACGAACGAAGTTGAATACAAGAATAACAGGAGAAAGAGATGTCGAAATGGCAGTGTGTGGAATGCGGTTACTTTTGTGACGGAGCAAAGCCTCCTGACAGCTGTCCTGGCTGTAATGCTCATTGTACTTATACTGATGTGACATGTTATCGACCTGAGTGCGGCGGCCCGCCAAACGCTGATCCAACGGTCATGGGCTTAATTACACAACGAATCGGTCTGGCAGCGCCACTTCGTCCTAACGTATCGGGTAAAACACCAGAAACGGTCTCTGTTGAGAAAGTAACAAAGGCAGCCTTATTTCAAGGATTGAATGAGGAGGATATCAAGAAGGTTCTCGGTGTTGGACAGACGAGAATCTACAATTCAGGCGATACTGTATTTAAAGAAGGTGACGACGCAGTACACATTTATATCGTCGAGGAAGGGAAACTGGCTGTTCAGACTGCAGAAAAACAGACTGTTTATACAGCCATATCGGGAGATGTCCTGGGATGGTCAACACTGATGCTACCATATAAGCGAACTGCCTCTGCTGTTGCTCTGGAGAAAGCCACCGTCGTTGTTTTGGATCAGGCAAAATTGCACGAATTTTGCGAACAAAATCTGCCGATAGGCTATAAGATAACTCGAAATGTCGGGCGTACCATGGCAGCTCGTATGAGGACAGCTAAGGCGATGTCATCAGATATGGTTTACGGGTGAGATCGAAGTACCGACCTAAGTAAGCTCGTAAAATTACTTTTGCTGAACAACAGGGATATTGCGGACCGCCTGTACCTGTCCGAAGGCACCGTTCGCAATCATGTCAGCGCCATATTGGCCAAGCTCGGCGTATCCGACCGTACACAGGCGGCTGTAATAGCCATGCAACACGGCCTGCAATAATCCTGTTAATTCAGGATACTAACCAAATCGGCACCGGCCTTCAGCGCCTTTGTATTGGCTGCAACAGCTTTAGGAAACATGTCTTTAATCACCGGTACGAGGGCATCCTCGGACAGTGGTATCAGACTGTTTTTAAGCAGAGCGCCTATCAATATCATATTAGCCAGCATTGCGTTGCCCATTTTGAGTGCCTCATCAGTGGCATTTACCACATACGCCCTGGCCGACATGCTCTTTATCTGACCCAGAAGGGACTGAATATCGGGATATCCGCTGCCCGATCCTGTGAAATCCACCGGGTGAATCGGCCGCGGGTTGACCACAGTGACCACATTCTGATTACCGAAGGATTTAAGTACCCTCAGGGTTTCCACAGGTTCCATCCCCAGCACAACATCTGCCTGCCCCTCAGGGATAAGCGGGCTGAACTGCTTCTCCGCAGAAATTTTAAGATGGCTCATGACAGAGCCACCGCGCTGTGAAGAGCCGTATGTTTCCCCTATGGTGACAAAGTACCCCTCATGCACCAGGGCGTTGCCTATCACCAGCGAGACCATCACATTTCCCTGCCCGCCGACGCCGGCCACCACCAGGTTGATAGGATCTTTAGAGAGATTCTTCATGCTATCGCCTCCTTTGTGATCGCGCCTTCAGGGCATATATCAGCGCAGACACCACATGCAGTACAGATCACCTCGTCGATCCTGGTTTTGCCTGCTGCGGCGTCCCAGATCAGGCCCGGGCAACGAAAAACTCTGGTACACAGCCGGTTACATCCACAATCCTCTCCAAGGCACTTGTCGGGATCAATCTGCATCTTGTAGGGTTTCTTCTCTTTCTTTTGCCTGACCAGTTCGCACGTGCGCCGCATAATGGCGACCCTTGCGCCCTGGTCTTGCTCTACCAAGTCAAGTATTGTGCGTGTGGTATCTTTCAAATCAAACGGGTCGCATATCTCCACGCGCGCGCCGATCGCCCGGCAGATATTTTCCATACTAATTTGAGCCGCTGGTTCGCCCATCGCAGTAAGCTCGGTGCCCGGGTGCGGTTGAAAACCGGTCATAGCCGTCGCCCCATTATCCAGTATCACCAGCGTAAAATTCGAATGGTTATGCACGCCGTTCACCAGCGCCGGTATAATGGAATGATAAAAAGTGGAATCGCCCACTACCGAAACCACAGGCTGATTAAAGCCGAACCTACTTAATTGTCCGAAGCCGTTGGCCAGACCGGCTCCGGCGCCCATGCACTGGTGAGTTCGCGTCTGGAAGAATCCGGCGGGGCCCAGAGCCATGGTATAACAGCCTATGTCACCTGTGACAAAACCGTTGCGACCGTCCATGGCCAGAGCGTTCTTGATAGCCCAGAAGGAAGCCCTGTGTGGGCAGCCCGGGCAAAAAGTCAGCAGCCTGTCCATAACGTGGCCCTGCGGAACGGCTTCAACCTTCTTCATATATTCTGCGTCCCGCGGAGCATACTTTATATCCAGGACTGAGGTTATGGCCTTAATAACAGCGTCCGGTGTCAGCTCACCGAAGGAGTTGAGATGCCGCGTATGTTTGCCATAGAACAGATTCCGCTTGCTCTCCGGGGAGAACCCGGCGGTATATTCCATGATGACGCCCTCGAGGAAGGGGTCGGTCTCCTCGATGAAGATAACCTTGTCCGCTTTGGACAAATGAGTTTTGATCAGCTTCTCCGGCAGCGGCCATAGAGTACCCAGCTTTAATATGCCTATCCGGTTTTCAGCCTTGAGCGCATTCACCGCATCCTGAGAATACAGCCAGCCTGAGCCGGCGGTGATGATCAGCAGGTCCGGCTTATCAGGACCGACATACCTGTTGAAAGAGCAGGACTCGAATTTCTCGCGTACCTTATCCATACGCATATGCTGGAACATATGCCTGAACGAACTCGGCACGCACATTATGGGGGTAGGCATGGGCGCCGCTGGATCAAGATACTGTTCAAAGCGCGCTTTATGTGCGATCTTGGGTATTTCGCCCAGTTTTATATTGCCCCTGGCATGCGCGATTCTGGTCACACTGCGCATAATGCTGATCGTGCCAAATTCCTCACTTATTCCATAAAGGAACGGCATCATATCCTTCGCTTCCTGGAAATCGCCGGGTTCAACCAGCGGTATATCCAGCCACTTGGAAACGGGCCGTGAATCCGTCTCATTCGAGCTTGAATGGGCGGAGGGGTCATCGCCCACCATCACAACAATACCTTTCTTGCCAATGCCACTGAGCGTTATAGTAGACAGAAAATCGATAACAGTATTGAGGCCGTTCATTTTCATTGCCACCAGCGCTCTTACGCCGGCAAAGGATGCGGCAGCCCCGGCCTCGATAGCAACTTTCTCATTGACCGACCATTCCACGTAAATATCACGTTTCTTGGCCACTTCAGAGAGGCTGCCCAGGATCTCCGAAGATGGAGTCCCCGGATAGGCGGAGGCAAAGCCGATTCCCGCTTCCAGCGCTCCCCGCGCCATGGCTTCATTGCCTATAAATAACTGGTTGCTGCCCGGGGCATCCATATCTATATTTGGCATACTAATGTCCTCCCTGCGCAGTCACCCGATGACTGAGCAGCTTTCCCTTCAGGTTATCGGAAATGCCCAGGTACATCAGGTCGTTTTTATCGCCGGTTCTCTCGACTATGGCTTGTACGGCCCGCGCCTTCTTAATTAAGGCTGCGTCTTTCAGGTGCACCAGGTTTTGCGCGGGCAATTCCTTTATTTCGAGTACCCCTTTCTTTTTAGCCTCCTCGACTATGTCCATGCCCTGCTGTGTGCGAACAATCACCGTATTCCAGCCTTCAATCCCCTCCACCGAGCCTAGAGATATGTCCGTAAACTCGGCCGTCATATCCAGGCAGTACGCGCAGGTGGACATCCTGTAATTCCTGATCCCATCCAGCGGGAATGACTCGACCTCCTTGCCGATGTAAAAATCAAACCTGTTGGCAGGAGGCGGCGGGATATCGAACTTCTTGATTTTAGCAGGTGAAACGTTGTTCTTGATGAACTCGAAAAACCTGTCATAGGCCAGTGCCCAGGTGCAGAAAAGGCCAATAGATAGCCGCACATTTTCCATGCTGACACGCTGGGACGGCGGGCTCACCTTCATTTTAGCCAGTGCGATGGCCTGACACGGTGTGACCACGATGCCGAGCCTATCTTTGCTGTCCCGGGGCATTCCGTTGAGGGCTTCCAGCGCAGGATAAGCCATATAATTGGATCCTGCCCCCTCCAGCACCTGCGCTGACGAACGAGCAACGAAACCGGAGGGCAGCTTGTCATCGGTGTTCTTGGACAGTATGGCTGCATCGATTACACCATTATCCAGTGCCAGGGAAAGCAGCGCGCTGACAGTGCCGCCGTACTGAGCTTTCGCCCTGGTTTTGCTATCGCCGGCTCTGGCCATGAGTACTTCCTTAACAGTTCCGATCTCATCTCCAGTGTAAGACGTGCCGTGGATCTTGTTGCTTATGGCATCCAGATCGGTAAACGTGCGGGGACAGTACTCGTAGCAATGGCCCTCCGTACGATTGCAGAAGTCCAGCATACGTATCTTACCCCGGTAAAAGACCACGTACGGGCAGTCCCCCACGCAAGCACCACAGACGGTACAAAGCCCCTTATCAATGATCTCCTTGAAAAGGTCCCCGATTCCCTTTGTTTTAGTGACCATGGATGCCTCCTTATTATGATCAGGGATATAGCGATAATGAGTAAAACCAAAGCTAATTTTAAATCCGCGTGGGGCAATAATCAATTTCAGATGTGACCCTTTGCAGGCACAGAATGGATTAAAGATTGTGCAGGACGATCAGATTGAACTAGCTGTATTCGCAGCCCTTGAGCAGTGCTGCCTTGTTCAATTCGAGCTGCCGCTTGTCTTTGGAGAGCATCTGGTTGAGCACCTTGATGATGCTGGACGTTGTGGCAACATCCGTATTGGCAATAACGGCGCCCAGTGCGATCAGGTTGCCTACCGACTCGTCGCCGAGCTCTTTGGCAGTCTCGACGGTAGGTACATAGACGACCTTGATGTCGTGTCGCTTGGACTTCGTTT
>JAQTLG010000156.1 GCA_028715025.1 Dehalococcoidia bacterium
CTCCCCCTCCAGCACGGCTGCTATGATGGGGCCGGATGTGATGAAATTAACCAGGTCTTTGAAAAAAGGTTTCTCTTTGTGAACGGCATAATGCCTCTCGGCCAGCGCCCTGTCCATGCGTAGCATTTTCAATGCCACTATTTTCAGGCCGCGTCTTTCGAGTCTGGATAATATCTCGCCGGCCAGGCTCCGTTGTACGCCGTCAGGCTTGACTAATACGAGTGTCTTTTCCATTTCATCTCCAAGCTACATTTATTGCCCCTCAGCGGATACTTATTTTATCTTTAATACAGTTATTTTGCCATTCTCGGGGGGAGAAGTAATTCGGATTGAATCCCCCGGTCTTAAAAGACAGGGGGATTGTTGTCGGCGGCTTAATTGTATAGACTATTACCCGGGAAATCAGAGGGATAATAAGTATGGAAGTGCCTGCTTACGCATCTATCATCATCGACATCATAGTGGCCTTGATACTGGTCTTCAGTTTTCTGGGTGGTTTAAAACAGGGAGCGCCCAGGGAATTATGCGGACTGCTGGCTTTTATCGTCGCGTTGTCTATTACTGGCGCTTTTATTGCTTATGTCTTTGTCTGGATGAGTTTTGCATCGGATAATTTATGGCGGTCGTTGTTAACTTTCCTGATCACCATGGCCATAATAATGATCGTGCTGCATCTGGCCCTCTTGCTGCCGCGCCATTTGCTGGACAAGATATGGAGCGGCGGATTTTTCTGGAGCGTGCTGGGCGGTATCTTCAGCGTGATCAACTCGGCGCTGGGGTTGGTGCTGATGGTGCTGCTGCTGGGAATTTACCCGGTGCTCGACTGGCTGAACGATCTGCTCGCGGCCTCCGGCATTTTAAACTGGCTGGTATCGATATCAGGTTCGGGCATCCTGTATTTAATGCATATGACAGGGACATATTGACGGGCGCCGGCAATCAGTATTTCTTTTTGCGCTGTGTTATGGGAGGCTGCCTCAAATAAAGGGGCTGAAGTGTAACCGGGCTGTCGGATTGCCCTGATTTCAGACGCCGCCATCCGAGATAGGAGATATAGCCGGGCCTCCTCAGGCGCTGCTCCCATTCAGGTATCACTGCATTATCTCCCAGCGACGCACGGATATGTTCAATCGCAGCGGGAGGAATCTCGCCGCAAAAGAGAGTCTTTTGATTGGGTTTTTTACACAGCGCTTCAACGGTGGTGAGGTGCTCCTCTTTCAGCTGCAGCCAGCTATCGGCATAACAGTAAAGTGCGGTGGCGATTTCTCCCCTGCCCGCATCATGTATGGGGCACAGAGGCAATCCAGTGAACGCGAATGGATAGGCCTCTATTTCAAGAGTACTGATACCTATGATGGACAGGTTGAGAGAGAAAGCCAGGCCTTTGGCCGCGCTGATGCCGGCGCGCAACCCGTTGAAGCTGCCCGGGCCGATGGCAACGAAGACGGCAGTCAGTGACCTGAAGTCCGATTTCGCTGTTTGCAGCAACCTTTCGATGTTGGGGAAAAGCTCAGATGTATGGTTCTGCCCTGGTTTCCAGGTAAGCTCCGCAATCAGGCTGCCCTCCTGTGATATGGCCAGGCCGCCCCAGGATGTCGAAGTGTCTATAGCAAGTTCCATGTATCTTCCCCGTTGTTTTGCAGCGAGATCTTCAAACGGTCGACCAGTTCATCGTATCTATTACCATGTGGTATGAAGGATATATTGCGCTTTTCACCCGGCAGGTGCGTCAGTCTGATGGTCAGGTTGTCCCCGGGCAAAACAGGCGCTCCTTTCTCGGCCCATTCTATGGCGCAGACAGAGTCATCACGGAAGTATTCGTCCAGCCCGAGACCGGCTATCTCCTCAATATGGTCCAGCCTGTAAAGATCGAGATGGTAGAGAGGAAGCCGGCCGTGATATTCACGGGCTATCATGAAAGATGGACTGCAGGCATACTCATCTATACCCAGACCGAAAGCGATACCCTGAACAAGGTGCGTTTTACCGGTGCCAAGGTTTCCTTTCAACAGGTAAAGATCGTTGCCCCGCGCCAGTCCGCCGATGACCTGGCCGAGTCTGCGGGTTTGTTCCGGGCTGTGCGTGGTAACTGTAAAACCTACCATATCAATGGTCAATTAGGATGTTTGTAATGATCCCAGCCGCTGAAATCGATGTGAACGGGATTTCCAGCTTCGTCGAGTAAAGATACAGCGTATGGTTGACCCTCTGTTATCTCTCCTATAACGACGGGAGCCTGATCGAGTGCCGAATTGACTCTTTTCAGTACATCCGGTGCAGCTGTTAAAAGCAGCTGGTAATCTTCACCGCCGGCCAGGCACATTTTGAGGCTGTCGCGGCCGAAATATCTTGTCAGAAGAGGATGGACGGGCAGATTATTTAAGTGCAGTGTGGCCGCCACTCCACTGGCCATACAGATATGTGTAAGATCGGCTGCCAGCCCGTCACTGATATCGATTGCCGTTTTGACACCGAGGCTGGCCAACAGGGGGCCGTTGTTAAAATCCGGTGAAGGCCGGATATGGGCGTTCTTAAATATTCGCAGCGCATCGGCATCCAGATCAATAAATTGCGAGAGCGCCTTACGCCCGGCTGACGAGAGGCCTGGGAAACCGAAAACGGCTACCAGGTCACCGGGTTGGGCCGAGGAACGAGTCATTATGTTCCCTTCTGCGAGCCCTGTTAAGGTGATATTGATAACGACTTTATCTGAAGCAGAGATGTTTCCGCCGGCCACGGCTATACCGAAGGTATTGGATATCTCCAGTATCCCGCGGTAGAGATCAAGCACATCGCCGGCCTCGCCGCGACCGGGCAACGCCAGTGAAACCAGGGCATAGCGCGGCCTGCCGCCCATAGAGTTTATATCACTGATATTAATAGCCATGGATTTCCAGCCTAAATTTTTCCAGTCTGTATAGGCGAAATCGAAGTGCACCTCTTCGACCAGGATATCCGTGGTGATAAGTTCGATACCGCCGGGGCTTTTCCAGGCAGCCGCGTCATCGCCGATGCCCAGCAGTAAATCCCTGCGGGCCGGCGACTGCCCGTCGCTTATTTCATCGATAAGAGCGGCTATTTTTGTGATAAGCCCGAATTCGCCTATTTCCGCTATGCGCATGCCGTGATTATAGCACAGGCCTGTACCACGGTTAGCGGCGGGTCTTGCTATAGTGTTGCACCACGTATATAATGCAGGAAAGTAAAGCTCAGGCGGTGAAATATGCAGCAGATGGTAACATGCCAGAATTGCGGCTCACAGAATGCCGCCAACCAGCAGTTCTGTGTAACATGTGGAGCGCAGCTGGGGAGTAACCAGCGTCAAATTCCCCATATGCCCATCGTAACCGGCATAGCTACCCCTGCACCTATGGTCACAGGCATGTCGATGCCCCAGCAGATGGTGACGCCAAGCGTGGCACCTGACGTACATCATCACCGGCAACTGGATGTCAAGCCTACCTGGGGCCTGGCCTGGGGTCTTTTCTGGCGTATGCTTTGCCTGTGGATCTTTGTTTCGGGCGTGATCTTCCTGGTATATATGCTGGTAAGGCTGGCACTGGGCTACACATCGGTTTTCGGAAGCTGGTAGAATATTAATCTGGGCAATGCACAATCCGGGGTGCTGCTTCGCGGCAGCACCCTGTTTATGACCGGAGCAAATGCTGAATGTGAAGGATGGCGATATCTGCTATGTCTAAAAAACGAAACAAGAAAAAGAAAGTTGAAAAAAAAGCCTGGTATAAAAATAAGTCGATAATGATACCGGTGATCGTGGCACTGGTGCTGATAGGATTAGTTCTAACGTTGTTTATAACAGGAGTAATTAAAATGCCCGCACAACAGCCTAAAAGCTATAATTCACCCATTCCCATGACGATCGATGTAAATAAAACGTACACCGCCCTGATCAAGACTGCCAAGGGCGACCTGGTGCTGGAGCTGTATCCGCAGGACGCACCGGTCACGGTCAATAACTTCGTTACGCTGGCGCGCAAGGGTTTTTACAACGGTCTGACCTTTCACCGCGTGATACCCGATTTCATGGCCCAGGGCGGAGACCCCAGCGGCAACGGCACAGGCGGGCCGGGATATCAATTCCAGGACGAGTTCAGTTCCCGCACACACCAGGCCGGCTCGTTGTCAATGGCCAATTCCGGCCCTAATACCAACGGCAGCCAGTTCTTCATCTGCTATACGCCGCAACCTCACCTGAATGGCAAGCACACCGTTTTCGGGCAGCTTACGCAGGGCATGGACGTGCTTAAGAAGCTGGTAAACGGTGATAAGATGAACGAAGTAATCATCACCGAAAGCAATTGATCCGGCGTTTCAGATGATGCCCCAGTCCCGGTAACCCTGTTGTATAACGGCCAGGTATTCAGGTGAAGGTTTACCCTCATCCTCCTGTCTGGCTTTAATGAACGTTACAGCATCGTACATATCGCCGCCGTCGGTGTAAACACGCACATCCAGGTGCTTATATTCGACCGGATAGTTTTCGTATTTGTCCAGCTTGCGCAGTCCGGCCTCGCTGATTTCATATACAGCGCCGATAACCTTGTCGCCCTGTGAACCTCTGATTGTGGCCACCGCGCCTTTGCGCAAGCGCGAATAGCCGCTAAAAACGAGCTTGAAATTGGGCAGCGTGGCTACAGCCCTGGTCCTGGCATCGGGACATCGCTCGGCCATCTGCTTGCGGCTCATATTGGAGGCATAAGCGAAATAGTAAATAGCCATGCTGTTAATATACACTGCATGCATATTGAGACACAACCGGCCGGCGGCGATGTGTATGATATAATCAATTTTCCATGAAATACCTCGTCATCGCTGATATTCATGCCAACTTTGAAGCTTTTCAGGCGGTACTGGAGGACGCTTATGACCACGGCGGCTTCGGGCACGTATGGTGCCTGGGTGATGTGGTCGGCTATGGGCCTGATCCTTCCGCCTGTATCGGCCTGTTAAGGAG